>DAOUVG010000078.1 GCA_030667735.1 Dehalococcoidales bacterium | reverse complement strand
TGCTTGATTGATGCCCACTTAGAGTGTCCCGACATAGCTGACCCTCCTTACGCAGACGAAGACAAGCTGGTTATTCTCCCATCATTACATCCTGGCAGACTATTGACAGTGGAGATTCCCGTATACTAGAGAACCGAATCAATCTTTTCTGCCAACACCCGTTCCGGTACGGCACCAATCACCGTTTCCACTGCTTCCCCGTTCTTAAACATCATCACTGTCGGTATGGACATAACGCGATATCTGGCAGGTGTCAATGGGTTCTCATCAATGTTCAATCGGAAGAATTTTAGTTTTCCTTCGTATTTTTCTGCCAGTTTCTCAACGATAGGTGCAATCATGCGGCACGGTCCGCACCACGGAGCCCACATATCTACCAGTACCGGTAGACTCGCTGCCATGACTTCCTGTTCAAATTCCTGGTCGGTAACATCAGTAACCATAAAATGCCTCCCCTCCAAATTACGTGCTCCCCAATCTATGTTAATCGCTGATGCTCTGACGTGTCAAGGGATTTTACTCGCTCGTACATTAGTGACACTCCAGCGCGGCCGATGCTGGTTGCCACCGGAGAGTACCTGTGTGGTTAGCTATGGTACTGGCTGCCTCCTCATGTGGCAATCGCCCCTTTCTCCAGAGGAGAAGGGGGCGATATCTATATGTATGGAAAGCAAAACTTGCTTTCCATACAGGGAGGAGACCGATGGATGAGTCGTGGGGCAGTAATCACGACACCCCACTCTGTTATGTCACCTTTCTGTTTCAATGATAGCAGAAAAAGAGCAGCATGCCGACCGGCCTTGCCACCATACCCCGCCTGATGGTAGAATTCGCTTCAGTTGCAGGACGAATAAGAGTTCAGTATCGCCACGCCGGCATGATAGAAAGGAGACTGGGTTGATTTTTCGGAAGCTTGAATATGGACCGTTTGCAGGCAACTGCTATATCGTTGGCTCGGAATCTACCGGAGAGGGAATGATAATCGACCCCGCCACACAGGGAGAAGACATCGTCAGGCAGGTTGAGGAACTGGGACTCAAGGTCAAGGTTATCGTGCTGACCCACGGGCATATGGACCACACCGGTGCCCTGGCCGAGGTAAAAGAAGCCACCGGCGCAGAGGTGGCCATCCATGCCAATGACGCCCCTTACCTCCAGAACAAGCACCCCATGATGCAGGCGTTCAGCCGTTCATCAAAGGAGATGCCGGCACCGGACCGGCTTCTCGAGGATGATGCCAGTATCGACATCGGCGAACTGCGTTTCCGTGTGCTGCATACGCCGGGGCACACACCTGGCGGCATCTCGCTATTCGGGGAAGGTGTGGTCTTCACCGGTGATACTCTGTTTCAGTTCAGCATCGGCCGGTATGACTTTCCGGGGGCAAGCTACGAGGAGGAAATGGAGAGCATCCGCACCAGGCTGATGACTCTCCCCGACGAGACTACGGTCTATCCCGGCCATGGTCCGGACACTACCATCGGCGTCGAGCGGAATATTAACCCGTTCCTTCAGGACGACGGGGTATTCTAAAACCGTCTGCGGGGAAAATGAAGAGGCTCCCTGTCTGAACAGGGAGCCTCTTTTTATTGTCCCGGTATCCGGCTAGCCAATCAAACGTGCGAAGAACAGGCTGGCGCTGCCAGCAACTCCGGCAAAGACGATGGATATCATCGCCATCAGCTTGATAAGGATATTCAGGGACGGGCCGGAGGCATCCTTGAGAGGGTCTCCTACCGTATCCCCGACAACACTGGCCTTGTGGGCATCTGACCCTTTACCACCGTGAGCGCCTGACTCGATGTATTTCTTGGCGTTGTCCCACGCTCCTCCGGCGTTGGCCAGCATGATGGCCAGCACGAACCCCGTAGTCAGACCACCGAAGAGAAGCCCCATCACCGCGGCGGGGCCGAGGATGATACCGACAAGTATCGGTACCACTATTGCCAGCAACGCCGGCATTATCATTTCCTTCTGGGCCGCCGTGGTAGCGATATAGACACACCGGGCAGAGTCGGCCCGGGCGGTACCTTCCATCAGGCCCGGTATCTCGTGCCATTGCCGGCGGACCTCCTCTACTACCTTGCCGGCATTACGCCCGACGGCCTTGTTAATCAGGGCGCAGAAGACAAAGGCCAGCATAGCACCGATGAGCATACCGGAGATGACCTTGGGATTCATGAGATTTATCTGATATACATCAACAAACTGGCCCAGGCTCGCATCAGTTGCTTCCTTGACAGTCCAGAATACTCCCGGCACCACCTCCGCCAGTCCGCTGACGCTGTGTTCCGCTATTCGTACCAAGCCCGCCCGTATCTCTTCAATGTAGGCAGCCACAAGAGCCAGGCCGGTGAGCGCCGCCGAACCAATTGCAAAGCCCTTGCCGGTGGCAGCCGTGGTATTACCTATCGCATCCAGTTTGTCGGTGCGCTCACGCACCTCCGGGTCCAGACCGGCCATGGTGGCATTACCGGAGGCATTGTCCGCAATCGGACCATAGGCATCCGTGGCCAGAGTAATCCCCAGTGTTGACAGCATACCTACTGCTGCCAGCCCAATCCCGTACAGGCCCTGAAATGGTTCCTGGAATCCGCCGGCAAGCCCGTAGCTGAGCAGTATGCCGATGGCAATGGCCGCCACCGGGATACCGGTGGAAAGCTGGCCGACCGATAGTCCTGCGATGATAACAGTCGCCGGGCCGGTGGCGGTCTCACTGGCAATCTCCTGAGTCGGCTTGTGATCATACGAGGTGTAGTACTCGGCCGACTTCCCGATGATTATGCCCACCAGAAGCCCCACCAGGATGGCCACCCAGATGCGGACCGCCATGCCAATGCCGAGGTCGGCCTCAATGCCCAGAAGATACACCACCAGCCCCCCGGAAGCCAGGGCAATCATCACTGCACTGGCATTCACCCCCAGGCCGAGGGCTTTGAGGAGGCTCGATGTAGAGGCACCCTCCTTGGTCCTCACCAGGTAGATGCCGATAATGGAGAAGACGATACCCAGGGCAGCGATAAGCATCGGCAGGGCGATGCCGAATATACCAAATCCGGCGGCAACTCCCAGGGCCGCCGACGCCAGAATGGAACCACAATACGATTCGTAGAGGTCGGCACCCATGCCGGCTACATCACCGACATTGTCACCAACATTATCGGCCAGGACAGCCGGGTTTCTCGGGTCATCTTCGGGGATGCCTGCCTCCACCTTGCCCACCAGGTCGGAACCGACATCCGCCGCTTTGGTGTATATCCCACCGCCGACACGGGCAAAGAGGGCCTGCGTACTCGCTCCCATACCGAAGGTCAGCATGGTAACTGTTATCGTTGCCAGACTATAGTCGGTAAATGCCTGCATCAGGATAAACCACAGGCAGATGTCCAGCAGTCCGAAACCCACGACTACGAGCCCCATTACGGCACCGCTGCGGAAAGCGACCTGTAGTGCCTTACTCAGCGAGTTCCGTGCCGCATGCGTGGTCCGCGCACTAGCGTAGGTGGCCGTCTTCATGCCCAGCCAGCCGCACAGGGCAGAGAAGAAACCACCGGTTAGAAAGGCAAACGGCACCCAGGGATTCATCACCGGTATCGTCATCCCGAAGGCCAGGTACGCCAGGATAGCCGCCAGCACAACCATGACAATGGCAACAACCTTGTACTGCCTCCTGAGGTAAGCGTTAGCCCCCTCTCTCACACACTGAGCGATGGCCTGCATCTCTGCGGTGCCCTCCGACTCTTTCTTCATCCCGCGATAGAAGATGTAGGCGAAGATAAGGGCCAGGATAGCGCCTACAGGAGCCAGGTACCACAGGGCTGGAATTTCCGTCATATCGACGGCCTCAGCAGCGGCACTGCCAACCTGGGCAACCGCGCCACCGCCTGTGACTACGGAGATGATAAGGACCATGATGACGGCAATCACGCCTACTATCATCAGCCTTCTTCCGTTTCCTCGGAACAGGGATACTCTCACTATTTATCCTCCTTCGCTATATCATACTTCGCCAACCGGTTCTCCAGTTCATTCTGTCTTATCGTCAGGGTAAGGTCACTGCGCGTTCTCTCCAGGACACCTCTCACCATATCCGTAGCCCGACGCAGCCCACCGGTAAGAGCATCCGGGAAATCTATGGTGACCAGTACGTTGTAGATATCGTCCATTGCTGCCAGGAGTTCCTCACCACGGGAGAGGTCACCCTTTCTCATGCTGTCCAGCAGGTACCGCCGTACCTCACCAACGGCATCCCCCAGTCCGTGCAGGTAGGCTACAGGGTCGACACCCAGTTCTTCAGGTTCGGGAAGAACCTGTCCGGTCACCAGGGCAAGGACAACATTACCTTCGGTGAATTCCTTCTGGGCGTCCCGGAAATAGCCGGCACGGGCAAGCTCACTCTCCGAATCCACCGACTGAGTCGCTTCGTCAAGAAGCCTGCGAGCCGTCTGTAAAAGCGTCCTGGCCTCGTCCAACTCCTGGCGGTGTACCGCCCGGATAGCATTGCTGCAATACCTGATGGACTCGCGACACCGGGGCAGCACTTTCTCCCTGGCGGCGTCCCTGGTAGACAGGGTTTCCCTGATTCGGTCGGCAATGGCATCAAGGTTATTTGTCAGTCTGTCCACTATTTACCTCAAGTCTGTCCACTATCTGACGAGCGGCTTCCTCCGGGTTATCGGCGCTGAGCACGGCACTGACAATCGAGGCCGAGTCCGCACCGGCAGCGATGAAGCGTAGTATCTGGTGCGGCATTCTATCAAGCGAACTCACAGTCAAATCCGGGACGTTTCATTCTATCACGACTGTGTAAAAGGTGGCAAGCGATTTTACTTTTCCGATATATCGGTGACATTTAATATCCGTACCGACCGTCACTGCGAGCGAAGTGAAGTAATCCACACGGTGGATGAGATTCTTCATCGCCATGTTCCTCAAGAATGACAGGGTTCTCTTTAATAATCCTCGCCAACGGCGTTCTCAATAACCTCAATACGCGCAGGTTTATTACGCCTGTCCAGCTCCACAGCCACTACATCGATACGCCAGGAAACAGGCAGGTCTTCGTGGGTTTCCCGATAGCGGGCAGCAACTACGCGGAGCTTCTCCTGCTTGGCCGGGGTAATGGATTCCTCCGGGCTGCCGAATTTCCCGCTTCGCTTTGCTCTCACTTCCACGAAAACCAGGTCATCACCATGACGGGCCACGATGTCTATTTCCCCTTCGGTGCAACGGTAGTTAGTCTCGATAATGTGGTAGCCCTGTTTTCGGAGGAATTCGCCGGCCAGTCTTTCACCGAGGAGACCCGTGTCTCTGCGTTTCATCTTTCTAACATATCCCGGACCGGTCGGAAGGAACGCCGGTGAATCGGGCAGGGGCCCAGCCGACGCAGGCAGGCCAGATGCTCCCCGGTACCGTACCCTTTGTGACGACAGAACCCGTATCCCGGGTAAATACAGTCAAGTTCCACCATCATGCGGTCACGTGTTACCTTGGCGATTATGGAGGCACAGGCGATGGAAGTGCAGAGGCTATCACCCCTGGTTATTCCCTTCTGCGGCAGCCTGACCTCAGGAAGTGTCATGTAGTCTATCAATAGGGACTCCGGGGGCGGTCGGAGTTGCTCGATGGCCAGTCTCATAGCCATTCGCGTTGCTGCCACAATACCCCGGTCATCAATCATCGTGGATTCAACACAACCGACACCGACACCGAGTGCCGCTTCCTGAATATGGTGATACAGAAGCTCACGCCTCGGCCCGGTCAACACTTTGCTATCTCTGACCAGCCCCAGCCAGGGCGCATCTATGTCCGGGGAAAGGACGACAGCAGCGGCAACAACCGGTCCGGCCAGCGGGCCACGACCGACTTCATCAACGCCGGCGATACGATGGTACCCCTGCGCCGCAAGCACCTTCTCCTCGATAAGGGTAGGTGCCCCGAGATTACTCGGCAACCTGATTTTCTGAACCAAGTATCTCCACCAGCAGACGGCTCACCCTGGACCAGACCAGGCGCGCTATCTCTCCTCTGGACTGCCGGGCATCAATCACCAACCAGCGCTCCGGCTCCGCAGCCGCAAGAGTGAGGTAACCCTCACGGACTCTCCTGTGAAAAGTCATGCTTTCCTGTTCAAAACGGTCCTGCGCCCGGTTCTTTTTGCGGGCAAAACCTTCCTCAACCGGGACATCGAGCAGCACGGTGAGCTCCGGGCACAGTCCGCCGGTAGCTGTATCATTGATACGGCGGACAGTCTCCATGTCCAGTCCCCGTGCGTATCCCTGGTAGGCAACGGTGGAATCGGTATACCGGTCACAGATGACCACCGTCCCGTTTTTCAGGTTGGGCCCAATGACATCACGGACCAACTGGGCACGGGAGGCATTGAACAGGAGGAGTTCGCTGAGGGGAGACATGTCTGCTGCCCGACCCCACTTCAGCCAGCGACCGATTCTCCTGCCCAGAGGTGTCCCACCCGGCTCGTAGATGAGGAGTGCGGGCACGGCTGCCTGGAGCAACTTCCTGTGTAGTGTTTTTGCCTGGACGGTCTTGCCGCTGCCCTCTCCGCCTTCAAAGGTAATAAATGGTACCATTTTTCCCCTGATAGCCAGCGCGCGTAGTACGCCTTTGTACGTTGGCCACAGTTTATCACGACAGGAATACCAGCAGCAAAAACCCCGCAGTCCGGTTTCCGCCCGCTCCACGAAACGAGGGCTCCGGCCATTAGTGTCACTCCACTGCTAGTGTAGCGTCTTACAAATGCCTTTACAGTCCCTGTCATTCTAGCAAGCCTATGAAAAACCCTTTCGACCCAACCCAGTGCGAGCCCCTCTCAGAAGAGGCGTCGCCCCTAAGAAGGGGCGACGCCGGACAGAGGGAAACGTCAAGGGGGACGCCCCCTTGCACCCCCGTTCCATAGGGGGATAGAGGGTGATAGGGTGTATACCAGTGTGAAGGTTCAGTTAGGTGGGCCGAATCAAGGGGGACACCCCCTCTTGGACTCCCCTTTTTCAGCACCCTGTT
>DAOUVG010000261.1 GCA_030667735.1 Dehalococcoidales bacterium | reverse complement strand
GCCTCCCGACAGTTACGCATGTTTGAAAACTCCTAAGATGCCCCCCAGCTTGCTGGGGGGTAATTCACTGCCAATTCACTGGCTGGACTCCTTATCCCGTGTCAGATAACACCAAAAATCCCGCGTTTCGAGGGAGGCTCGTGAGGTTATCATTTCATATTTATCAGCGTAGGACCAGGGACAATTATGCCCTGACAGGTCGTATTCCTTTTAGGGGACGGGTCAGCCGACTATGGCTGCCAGAAGGGTTTTTTCGGACTAAGGGTGAAGTCATGATAAGTGCAACTCATTCCGGGCCGGTTCCAGGTATGGGGAAGGTCGGCATCCTTGAATTCGTTAATCTCGGACTTGCCCACGTATATTTTGCCACCAAACCCGGAGACTATGTATCTTGGCTTTTTATCCATCCCTGTCAGCAGGGGGTCCATTTTGAAGTTATAAACTCCCTTTATCTCCACGGCATGTCTGGCTGCCGGACCGCCATCTATCAGATCCCTGGTAAATGAGATTTCTCCCCTCTTAACCTTTAGCACCTCTCCCATACGTGCCCAGCATTCTCTGTAAATCTTCTCCAGAGCCTCTGCCTGTGCATCGTTTGCCGCATCATCTATGAAGATGATACACCTCCACGGCCCCATTACTTCGGGGAACCCTGCGGGAGCATTGAAGGTATAGCATACCTTCAGACTGTCCAGGTTAATATCCCGATAATATCCCTCCCTGATATTGAAAGACCATACCCCTTCGCACTGGCTTATGCCGTCATGCAAGTCTTTGGGAAAAGGTGATGCCCAGTACCCGGGGCAGACAGGCGGCGAAGTGCAGCCCTCCACACAGTCACCACTCACCATCCATTCAAGCTTTTCTTCTGTCATTTGTAAACTCCTCTCACAATTCTAATAACCTGAAGTTTGAGGTATTCGACCCGGCTGTGGTTACTCCGCAGGTGCCTCGATGATTATACAATTGAGCGGACACACCCGCACACAGGCCATACAGGACGTGCATAATGTGGGTTCCGCTGCGATTATCCTCATCGCATCATGCCCCCTCTCCTCCCAACCTGTCCTGATTAAGGGATACTTTGTATGCGATGCTATCCCGATATCAGGGGCTAAAAGAAACACCTTCGGAGCACATATCTCCAGGCACTTGCGGCATTCCTGGGGCTGTGTGCACTCTTCACCGATAGTGATTAGTGGTGCCCTTTTGTACTCCTCCAATATCTTCAGCTCAGGATAGCCGGAGGTGTCTGCTTTGCGGATACGCTCGATATCCTCTCTCATTTCTTGGCCTCCTTTTCCACGCTCTCCTTGCGCAGCTTCTGCAGACCAACCGGTTCCCGTGCCGGCAGTAGTGTTACCTTCTTGCGCTCCATCATCTCAATAGCATCGGTGGGGCACACGCTGCGACATATACCACACCCCATGCATCTGGTAAGCATGGTAGTAACCGTCTTCAGCGCCCGGTCTAACCTGATGGCCCCAAAGTTGCATTGCTGCTGGCACTTGCCACATCCGGTACACTTGTCATTGTTCACGCTGGCTACATAGTACCCCTCGACGAATGCCTCCGGAATATCGTACAGAAACCGCTGCCGCATGGAGTGACAGTAGGGTATCTCACAATTGCATAAGGTGATGATGCGGGGAAAACCAATCGTGAACACAGTATGTACCAGCCCTAACCTTTTCTCGAAGTCCAGTAGCATCTCTCTCATCTTGTCTGAGTCTGCGGCGTCGAACTCGTAAAAGGCCTCTTGCTCTCCCGTCTTGAAGACACGCCTCCCGGCACGGTGGCCCTCCTTGTCCTGGGGGTCTTCAGGCTTCAGGCGGTGCACCATTGTCATGCACACCGGCTCGCTGATATCACCACCGCGGGTCCTCTTGCAGATGCACGAGACGTTTATGCAGCGGAAATCCTCCCCCTGGTTGGTCTCTGCAGCTATCCGTAAGAGTTCAATTGCTTCCTCCAGGGTGACGACCTGAGCCGTGCGCCCGCCCTGGACCACTTTTTTCACCCACTCAACTCCGTATTTTCCCGGATTGACGGCATTGAGAATCTCGTACTGGCTCTGATATTCAGTCTCCTTGTCCAGTGCTGCCAGGAACGCTTCGTGGTCAGAGGCGTGTGGACTGAAGTACCACCTGGCCTGCTCCTCACCGTAGACAGTCGCCAGAGCATGATTCATACACTCTTCGCACATACTGTACCCTCCTGTTATCGTGGTAATTATACCATAAGGACAAACTGCTATCTTGAGTATTCGTTGTTACCCGGGGTTTCCCAATTTTAACTCCTTTGGTTACCCGGTAGGACTACGGATAGTACGTGGTACAATAGTGATTGAATTATTTGATGGAGGTAACCGTGGACCCGAAAGAACACGACCTGCAGAGCAGACTTGCCAGGCTAATCAGGGAAGAGGAGAACCTTAACGCGGAGGTCAGGGATCTGACGGCCTCTGGCCGTCAGGCTCTTACCGGAGAGAAGCTGGCGAAGTACAATTGGATTGAGAGCAGGCTGGATGAAATACAGGCGTGGAAGCGCCAGCTCACACAGAAGCTGGACAAGGTCAGGCGAGAACAAACGGACGGGAGTTAGCGCCCTCCGGCCTGACCGGTGCGAGGAAAGAGGGACGGCAAGTGGCGCCGGCTTGACGAATCAGGGGCAGAGAATCTCATCACGACCATGATTGCAAGCGCAATCGTACGGAGTGCTCTATTCGTGGCGCAGGCTCGCATGGAGCAATGTGTTTTCATGTTCATGGCTTTAACGCTACTTGACATGAGGGGATGAATATCGTAGGCTCGTCAAAAGAAAGGAGGTGCACTGTGGAAGCTTATTGTATGAAGTGCCGTGCCAAGAAAGAGATGAAGGATGCCAAAGCAATCACCATGAAGAACGGAAAACCGGCAACTCAAGGTATCTGCCCCAAGTGTGGCACCAAGATGTTCCGAATCGGCAAGAGCTGACGCCGGTATTCCGGAGCCCGGCTCGTAGGGGATACCGGATGTCCGCAGGAAATATCCGGCACTCCCCCCGGGTAAATTACGCTATCCGGGAAACCAACAAAAGCACTGCGGAGTAT
>DAOUVG010000020.1 GCA_030667735.1 Dehalococcoidales bacterium | reverse complement strand
CTCTTCAGGAAGGTCAGTCTCAGGTAGTATGTCGTCCCCGGTATTATTCGCAGCCTGTCTCCAGCCCTGCCGAACTTTCCCCTCAGTTCCGACACAGTGAACGGCTTGGGTCCATCCAGCCCATGAAGTTCCTCGGCCAGTGCAGGCTCCGACGCCCCCAGTATCCGCAAGAGCAGGGCGTAGGCCTGATAACCATTTGTACGGGATATGGTTCCCTCCTCCAGGGCGCAGAGTGCTATCGATACCGCATGGATGTCGGGCGCTGTCCGCGAGTGGTCCATCATTGGCTGTTTCCTTCGTTTCTGTGTCCCGAATTTCGGCTGGCGGACTGGTCATCTGGCAGCCGCATCGGCAACGGGAGGGCTAGCGCATACTGCACTGTCTCAGGGTAGGAGGGGCTAAGGCCCCTCACCAGGCGCCCGTAGTAATCACGGCAGGGCGCGTCATAGAAGGTCGAGCCCGCCTCCAGCATCATCAGGGGCTTCTTGAATGCGCTGTCCTGTACCGCGTACTCCTCTCCCATCTTTCCGTACTTCACCATCGTCTGCCAGAAACCTTCGCGTGGGTCAACGGCAGCCGGCACATAGTTGGACAGGGTTACAAAACCATTGGAATTTTCAGCCGTGTTAAACCCAGGATATTCCTCAAAAACGCAGTCCTCTATCTGTCCGTAGCCGACCGATTTCCGCTTGCCGTACCCGGTATCGGCCATATACTGGAACATCTGTTGGGCCATGTCCGCAAATCCGTCAGTGACTTTGCCGTAGATGGTTACCTCGGGCCAGTGGTACTCCTCGAAGTTGTAGAGGGCACCTCCTTCCCCGGTGGTTGAGGTCTGCCGATTGAGCTGATTTTTCAGCGTAACTCGACTCTTCCCGACAGCTTCGGGTTCGGACGAGGGCACGATAATCTCCCCGTTCAGAGCCCGTGTGAATTCTTCCGAGGTCAGATACCTCACCTCCCTGGCCCTCTTCATATGACGGAACTGTGCTACCTGTTCCTGTAGCGGTAGTGCGGGGTCAACCATGGCTGGCCCAGTAAGGGGCCGGGGCAGCAGGTCGCCCGGGAACCCGTTGGATAGCAGCAGTGGCGGTACCCCATCGTCATATGCCGCGATGAAACTCTCTAACTCCTGTACACCATGGAGATATCGCATGCCCCAGCAGAGATGACCGAAGATTGTATCGGACTGCCATGAAGAGGCTACCCATGACCTCAGTTTCAACCTGACCCTGAACCAGTTCAAGCGTCAGCCACCTCGACATCCTTAATCTCGACCCAGCCATAACCCCTCGTACCAGAGCCACCGAAGTAATCCTTATTAATCAGGCCAATGCCTTCGAGCACGATGTCCTTCATTCTGGCTTTATCATCGCCCTCGAAGACCCGCAGCGATATGTTCAACTGGAACTCGGTACCAGCGGGAACCCGCTCCTGGGTGCGGAGAGAGCCCCTGGCTGCCATCCCGGTCATCCTGTCAATAGAAGTCTCGGTCTTCGTCTCGGTGAAGTCCTCCCCCTCGGTTCGAGCATTCTCCCAGTCTTCCAGCGACCCGGTAGAGAGAAAGGCGTCACGGACGATTATCCTCGAGGGCCCCAAGCCGTGGTTGGTGTTCCGGTGCGGACCGAAGATGGTGCATACAGGACATTTATCTAAGCCCTGTCCGCAGCCGCACGGTGCCCCCCTGTCGCCGACCTGATTGTACTTGTACTCGAGCATTGCCCGTAGCTTACCTTTCAGTGAAGAACCCGGGACATAGGGGATACCTCTGGGATCCTTGATTACCGGGTTCTCGGCAGTGCCGATGCCAATTCCTGATTCTGTGCCCCCTATTCTGAGACCGGTTTTACAGACCAGCGTTGCCGTAAAACTAACGTGTTTCAATAGTCTAAGGCTCTGTGCCATTGCTCTGCCTCCTTTGCCGTATATATATTCTATTCACTACCTGGGCTGTTACCTTTCCGGGAAGTAGGCCACAATACACTCAAAGTGCTGCACAAACCCTTTCAGGAACGACTTCGGGTCCCGGGTGGCCCACTTCAAATTCTGCTCGATGAATTGCCGAAGGAGTGGCGGTGCTTTCCTTTTCTTCTCAGCGTCCGCGGCATAGGCACCGAGTTTCAGAAGACTGCCACGAACGGCAGCGAAATCTTTGCCGGCTTGAAGCTGGCCTTCGAGGTGTCTGACTTCACTGAAGAACCGTCTGAGTTGCGATGACTCGAGGTTACCTTGCCGAAGCTTCCGGGCTATGTCCTGGGGCCACTCAACGACCACAGTGGGGAGAATGTTGCCGCTATCATCGAAGTAACCCTTCACCAGGTAGCCATTGGGCAACTCCGGTAGCGGTGGGCGTCCAGGTCCGCCACGTCCCGGCAGGTTCCTTCGCTCGCCCTGTCGAAAGGTCATCCCTTACCTCCTTATCTGCCGTAAAGGCATAGCGTCATTATCAAGTCCAGGTTATCTAGTAGCATCTGCTCTTGCTTGCCCGGCGGCCATCTGAGAAGCCGCTGTGTCCACTCGTACAGCTCTGGTGTTCTTCGGGCGTCCAGGTTTCGCCTTACGTTATACGCGAGGAGCGGGTGATAGCGGAGCCCGATAGTGTTACCGTCACGGTACTGTCGCCACATTTCGGCAAACGCCAGCAAGTTGTAGAGAAAGGCTGACGGTACAAGTGAACTGCTGGTGGCAGTTGGGCGAATATGGTCCCACTCCTTTCTTACGTCTAACCATTCCGCCCATGTTACAGTCCGGTCGAGTAGCGTAATCCGGTCACGCCCGGCCAGCTTGGATTGCTCCAGGGCGCCGTCAACCAGCGCAGCCGCTCTGGCTATAGGATAGTCCGGCTTGGCTATGACGATACCGGCCGAGATGGACAACCGGGGGTTTCCAGTGAAGCGCAGAAAATCGGCTCTTATCTGCTCGGCAAGGGAAATGACCTGGCCCCATGGTCCCACGAAGAAGAGGTCGTCTCCTCCAGCGAATACGGTATAGCAGTCCTGGTATTTGGAGCCAGCCAGTGTCTCCAACCACCCAGAGAAGAATGTGTCAAGGAGGCGGCTGACCGTGGACATGCGAGAGATGGTGTCAACGGAGTTTTCATCTCCCTTGAGGCCGAAAACAAGCATCTCCCCGAGACGGTCAACGTCAGCCTTGAGGAAGCCAAGAAGTTCCTGTCCGGTTGACTTACTGGCGATTTCCGAAAAGGTCCGGGTCCGACCATCGGATTCCGGTACATGAGTTGCCAGGTACTTGAATACAGATGGATGTTCAGCTGTATCCATCAGGTCGGTATCATTCAACTTCATTACAAGGTAGGGTTCCTTTCCGGTGACTGGTCGGCTCCCAATAGAGACAGAGCAGTCAAAGATGGGTATCTGCCCCGCAGTGGTATCGTCGAAGAAGCACACATACTTCGCTCCAGGGAGCATACTTCCAATCTCAGATTCCCGTCGACAACCGGTACAGAGATTGGCACCCATCGTCTCCGTCTCCGCCGGGAACTTGTGGCACACGTCGCAGACCGCTCTACCTTCAAAAGAGACAGGCATCACGAAGCTGTTCTCATCCCAGCCGTCCACGCCTCGAATGACACTGCCTAATCGATTCAGTTTCTGCTTCGCAAGACCTGCTCTGACTTCATAGATTACCTGACCAAATCCCTGCCCTGAGCCGGACCCGGGCGCGAAGCCCTCGTTACCGAATGCATACCAGGCCAGGTTGAGAGCCAACTCACCATTGAGATTGTCGATAAACCATCGAGCGGTGCTGTTCTGTACCTCCTCCACGGCTTCTTTCGCCTTATCTGTGTTGGGCAGAAGCAGGTAGAACCCGCCACCGGAGTTCATGATGATATTCCAGAAGGGCAGACGAAGTCGACGCAGTATTGCGTGTGCGGCAACCTCCGAACAAAGCTGTACGAAGAGAGAGCGAACTCTGAGCCTCCTGGCTACCCCTCCCGCAGCGGATGAGACAATATCGAAGATGTACTTCTGTATCCCTGACATGTCGCCGGCCATGATTAGGAACCGGGGAGACGCCTCTCTTGAGATGGACCTTTCGTTGAGAGTACCAGCTTGCTGATGGTACTGGAAGAGGCAAGCCGCAATGGCAGCCGTTGTCTTGAGGTGGTCAAAGAGCGATACGTCGGGTATCGCTTCCTGGGTATTGCTCGGAACACACCAGGTGTGGACGTGAACAAGGTTCGACAGGTGGTTGACGAAGCTGGAAAACTCGATATTGCTCGTGTATTTCCCGACCAGTTCGGAGAAGTGAGCGCCGAAAGACTGAATGAGTTTGTTCATCTCCTGCGACTCGTATTCGTCAAACTCAGCAGGAAAGAGACTATCCCCGGAACTGTCGCTGGAGGTGGCCGGAAGAGGTTGAGCATGGAAGCGCATCCGAAGCCTCGGTTCAGCCTGTCTACCGAGACGCTCCACTACAGAGCACAGTGGGGTGTTTCGATAGTCCTGGTAGCTATCGGAGGCTACTCCTCGTTCCGACGAGGATAGGTTGTCAGCGAGGCTAACCAGAGTGGCCAAAGACCTGGTGTGGTTATCGGCAATATTCTCTACAAGGAGCTCAGGGGGAAACGCTTGCCGGTTCTGGTGATGCTTCTGCACAAGCTCTCGCAAGAGGTCTGCATCACAAATCTGGGCGAAGGCATTATGAAAGGCACCAACGAAATCAGATGAGAACTGCGGATGCTGTCCCTTCTCTATCATCTTGAAGCTGCCCCGGCCTAGTAGCTTGCCGATATCATGCAGGAAAGCAGCCAAGATTACTGTCTGGAATTCCCTATGGTCTTGCTCCAACTTCTCCACCTGCAATTCCCGTGAGACTAGCTAGACAAGGGAGAAATACAACCAGAGTCTAGCACCAAGGTTGATGGAATCGAATTGATCCGATAATCGTCGAGGTCGTCAGGCAGTTGGTGACTGAACTGCTCCAAGATGGTCGCGATTGCTGGTCTGTTGATGAGGTGGCTGCAAGGATACCGGCAGCGCGTGGCGTTGTCTATGAGGCCATCAAGGACGACCAATTTCCACATATTCATATTCGCAACTCAGTTCGTGTACCGAAGATTGGACTTCTTCCCTGGTATCTTGCTTCTAGTCGAACAAAAAAGGAGAAGGGCAGCAATGGGCAGTATAATCAAACGTAATAACACCTGGACCATCATTTATCTAGACTCCACCAACAACAAACGGCGCTGGAAAGCAGTGGCCGGCACAAAGAGGGACGCTGAGCGTCAATTGCGAGAGATAGAGCACTCTCTCGACACAGGGTCATACGTTGCGCCCAATACTATCACACTCGGTGAACATGCCCTCGACTGGCTTGAAAGACACTACAATAAGCGTAACATCACACAGGGTACCTACGAGGGCTACAAATTCCAGCTTGAGGAATACATTCTCCCGAGGCTGGGTCACTACCGCCTAACCGCACTGGATGAAAGGCAGATTGAGGTATACTATGGCGATGTCCTCACGCATGGCGGTGCTGGCGGAAGACCCTTGTCAACCGGCACAGTCGAGTATCACAGGCACATCCTATCCGTCTGTCTGAAAGACGCTGTGCGGCTCAAGAGGATGCCGCGGAATATAGCCGCAGGTGTTTCGATTGGACGACGCGCAGAGAAGAAACTCGTGCGGTCTCTGGAAGAGTGGGAAATCTCCCGCTTAGTCGCTGCACTGGACGGTAACTCATGCAGAGCGGCTATCTTCACTGCCCTCCACAGTGGCATGCGCTTGGGAGAAATCTCTGCACTAACATGGCAAAATGTCGACCTGGGCAAGGCGGAAATCCGGGTAGAGCAGACGCTGAGGCGGGTCCAAGGTGGACACATACTGAAACCGCCGAAGACCAAAAGTGGTATCCGCATGATCCCCATGACTCACCAACTCAAGGCACTTCTGTTGGGCTACAGGTTGGATGTCGAGGATGTGAGGCGTGTCGTCGGGATATCTCTCCCTCCGGATGCCTACACCTTCGGATGGCCAGACGGCCGGCCGCTTCTCCCCCGGGAACTTCAGAGGGCGTTTCACGAGCTCCGACATACGTGTGCAAGCCTGCTGATCAGGCAAGGTGTCGACACTAAAACCCTCACCATGTGGCTCGGACACCACAGTGTCAAGACCACACTGGATGTCTACGGCCACCTGCTTGACGGCCAGCGGGAAGCGGCAGCAGAACGCCTCAGTGCCGTATTCTCTGAGATTCCGTCACCCGAGCAAGCCACGGAGTGTTAGCAGCAAGGGCAGAAACCGGAGCATCTACACAGGGAATACGGGGTACGGCGCACTATGGTGTATAATATGTCTCAGTATTCACCCGGAAGCATCTGGGGAACACCGGGTCGGAGAGTGTAAGTATGTACTACTTTGCTTATGCCAGCAATCTGAGTCGAAAGCAGATGGCGGAGCGCTGTTCTGACAACCAGCCCAGGTTTCGCGCCGTATTACCCAACTACAAGCTGATATTCACCGGCTGGTCAAGACAGTGGCGGAGTGGGACCGCCAGTATCAAACCCTTCCAGGGGGAAAAGGTCCCGGGGGCGGTCTACGAAATATCAGAGCTATGCCTGAAACGACTGGACAAACACGAAGGTTACCCCACCGTCTCTGACCATATAAACGTGCTGGTAATCAACGAGGACGGTGAGGCCGTCCGGGCAGTCAGCTATATCAAGCGGGAGCAGTCGGAGGAGACACAACCCTCGCGGGAGTACCTGGCAGTAATCCAGCAGGGCTATCACGACTGGGAGATTACCTGACCGACGGTGCCGCCACGCCAGGAGGAGGGCAAACTCATGAAGCACGTCCTCAACATAGCCCATCGGGGCTTTACCAGGGATTTCCCGGACAATACCCTGGAGGCTTTTGAAGCTGCCATCCGGATACCGGTCGATGCCATAGAGTGTGACGTTCGGGAGACCGCCGACGGCCATTTCGTTATATTCCACGACGCCGAGTTGTCCGGCAGGGACATAGGCCATCTGTCACTATCCGAAATCAAGGAGACCCGGCTTCGTGACCGGTTCCGAATACCGACCCTCGAAGAAACCCTGGACCTGTGCCACGACCGGGTCAGGCTGAACGTCGAAGTCAAGCGGGTAGACTCTCTGACCCGATTCCTTGATATCCTGCAAGCAGGCATGCTGCCGGACGATATATTCCTGACCTCATTCAACAGGGATATCGTGCTGGAGATGTCCAGTCTGGCCCCTGACATCCTTCGGGGCGTTATCACCGGTACCCCACTCAGAGACCACATCGCACTGGCCAGGGAAACGCATTCGGACATGACTATCGTGATGTGTCCCTACGTCACCGACGACCTGGTCAGACAGGCCCATGCCGCTGACCTGCCCGTTTTTGTGTGGGGCTTCGCCGACATAGCGCAGGTACGTGCCGGGATTGAGATGGACATCGATGGCATAATCACCGATTTCCCCGATGAAGCCAGAGTAGAGCTTGAACGAATAGGCAAGAACTTGTCATAGCCCGCTCAGGCAGAACAACCCGATGATGCAGGAGCCGGCCTCTAGCTTTCGTCCTCCTCCCTTTTCACCGGCAGGAGCCACAGCGTACCTTCCTGGTTCTCCCTGATGCGGTCCCAGTTCCAGAGCATCGGGCGGTACTCAAGATTAAGCCAGGACTGGATATTGTCGTTATAGTGCGGACTGCCGGGATGCCCCGACTGTCCCGGTGGCAGTATCCACACCGCGCTGTCAACGTCGGCGAAATCCACTATCATGCGGAACGATACACCCATATTGGTGGCAAAGCCCGTCCGGTAACCCGGTGCGGCATTGAACACCGTGGTGCCATCGCCACCGATACCAACCGGCGGGATGTTGAAGGCTTCATCATGTGTCGGTGTCCGTCCCAGGTTGTGAATAAATGTCTGCCGGTGCAGTTTGCCCCAGTTCCACTCTGCAGAATCGGCTCCCTGGTTCTCAGTGAGAAAGTCCTGCGCCTCCCTGAGCGATTCCTGCATCACATACTGCCACGTCATCCCCCGCGTGACCTCGTTCAGTTCCAGGATGGAACGGTCGTCTTCTTCCATCTGACGGAGGAGTCGGGGCAGGTAACAGCTCTGCCAGCGGTCAAGTGCGATAGCCGCACCCGGAAATCCGGTGAGACAAGAGAAAACGCGCGCCAGGAGCTTCTGCATGAAGACCTCATACACGGCAGATGCAGGTGCATCCGGCGACAGTACGCAGTCCCATGATTGCAGCAGTTCCACAGTAGCCCGAAGCTCGGCTATCGGCTCCGTTTTCCCCAGCATCCGGACAATGTCTGCCGCCGGTCGGCAATAGCGGTCGCCCTGGATGACCATGAAGTCCTTTATTGTGAAGCTGTTTTTACCACGCAGCATATCTTCCACACGCCACGCCCGGTAGGTAATGGTGGGCACATTCACGTGATACTTGTACCCGGCAGGAACGACCCGGTTATTAGCACTGGCAATGAAATGACGGTCAGGGTTTTTCGCCCGGGGCAGTTCCTCAAATGGTATGAATCCAGTCCAGTCATATTCTCCGGTCCACCCTGGCGCAGGCACGGCGTTAGCCCCGCCGTGAGCGCGTACCGGTATATCACCGATGAGCTGGTAGTCGATATTGCCGGAATCGTCAGCCGTTATCCGGTTCATCGGTGGGCCGGCCCAGTTGCGCTGGGACTCGCGGAAATCGTCGACATCCTTTGCCCGGGCCATTCCCGGGATACACTCGAAAGTGCTGACCACTCCGTGAGCCGTCCACTGCCAGGCGAGCGGTACTCCGGATTCAAGAGGCCCTCCGCTTATCAGCGGGCCGTGCACCGTGACCGGTATGTCCTCGACCACCGGTTCACTGCGCCCTTTGACCCGGATTTCTTCGTGCCGTATCTCTGCTTCGAGCCACCGGCCCCGGTACAGGTATTTCCGCCCGCTTTCGTCAAAACGCTCCACGAACAGGTCGGCGATATCCGCCAGTGCATTGGTCACTGTCCAACCGACATGGCCGTTGTGCCCGTAGAGAAACATACCGGGCACGCCGGGAGTACTCACACCGGTCATTTCCCACTCCGGCGTCCTCAGGTGGTTTATGTACCACACGGGTGCGGTCTGAATGACGGCGTGCGGGTCACCGGCAAGGAGCGGTTTCCCCGAAGCACTCAGGCTGCCATCTACCGCCCAATTGTTTGAGCCGCCTTCCGGTGAAGAAATCGGTGCCAGTTCCGCGGCCAGGGCACTCATCTCGGTCAGTTCTATCCCCAATCCCTTTCCCGTGCTGCCGGGAGGACACACCACCGGCGATTCCCCTGGTACGTCCGGTTCAAGAAGGACTGCCGCTTCCGGTCCAAGTTCACGCGCAATCGCGGCACGGAGAAGCTTGATATTGAAATCAGAGGTCTGGGTGAGGAAAATGACTTTCCAGAGGGCAATGCTGTCACTGGGAGACCAGGGTTCCGGCTCCATGTCCAGGACGGCAAACTCCGGCGGTAACTGTCGCATCGAAGCAATTGCCGCATTGACACCATCGCTGAACGCCTGGAGAATGTCCTGCGCTTCCTGATTTAGCTGGGGGAAATCACGCTCAGCGACACGCTGTATACCAAGTCGACGGTAGTACCGGTCAACTCGTATCAGAGGCTCACCAAGTATCTCCGAAAGCGTTCCCCGGGCAAAGCGCCGTGTTCGCTCCATCTGCCACAGCCTGTCCTGGGCATGGCAAAAGCCCTGGGCAAACCAGACATCATTCTCATTGCTCGCCGTGATGTGAGGGCATCCCCAGTGGTCACGAATCACGGATACGGACTTGTGAAGACCGTCTGCCCATACCCTTCCCTTAATTTTAGGCAGCCCACGCTTCTTGAGCTGTTCCGGCGTTAACGCCATGTCAGGACCTCCCGAATATAACACACATACACCTGTTCACCGCGAAACAGACCCTTCAGCTCTCTTCCGAAACGTTTACGGCGAATCTGGCGGCAAAGAAGGCGACCACTTCGCCGACCATCTCGTCTTCATGAGCGCTCCAGAAATGGTCCGCCCCCGGTACGACATGGTACTCGGTGGGGTGACGAGCCGCCTTGAGATACTGCTGGAAGTGGTCCATCTGGATTACCGAGTCGATACCACCCACGATAATCAGCTTCGGTCTGGTGAGTTTCTCCAGTTCTACCCACCCGTTGTCAGTCAGTGCCGGTGACACCAGGGTAAGACAGGCGACACGCTCTTCCTCAAGTGCAACCGGTAGAGCAACACCGCCACCGAAAGAGTACCCGGCCAGTCCGATTCTCTCCTGGTCCACATCGGCTGCGCTGAAGAGAAACTCCAGGGCTGCACGGACATCCTTCCTCTCATTGACTCCGCCACCGAACTGACCGCCGCTGCTACCCACTCCACGGAAGTTGAAACGTAGGGCGGCTATCCCCTGCCGGCTCAATGCCTCACAGATGGTAACGACCACACCATTATACATGTTACCACCATACAGCGAGTGTGGATGGCAAACGACTACCGCTGGGAACAGAGCCTGTCCGGAGGACAGGGCCTGTCGTCCCGACAGGTTCTCCCTTTCAGGCAGGTGCCATTCGCCTTCAAGAGTGATATCTCCACAGGGAATTTCCACATGGATGGACTTCACTTTCTCACTCCTTTCGTTTTCCTGCCCCTGCTCTTTCACCTCAGCCCACCACTCCTTGAGTCGGGCAGCCACCTCTTTCTCATAGCCCTGGTCACCAGGGGTGTAGAAGCGCTTTCCCTGAAGTGAATCCGGCAGATTCTGCTGCTTAACGAAGTGCTCCGGGTGGTCATGGGCATACTTGTATCCCTTACCGTAGCCGACCTCCCTCATCAGCGATGTCACCGCGTTCCGCAGGTGAAGCGGCACGGGGTCGTTGGGTCCCTGCTGTATCTGTGCCTGCACGGCACCATAAGCCCGGTAGAGGGAGTTGCTCTTGGGGGCAGTAGCCAGGTAGACTACCGCCTCGGCAAGGGCAAGACTACCTTCCGGCATACCGATGAAGTGCACTGCCTGCTGGGCGGCCATGGCAACCACCAGCGCCTGCGGGTCTGCCATACCAACGTCCTCCGAGGCAAACCGTACCAGACGACGGGCAACGTAGAGTGGTCCCTCTCCTCCCTCAAGCATCCTGCCCAGCCAGTAGAGAGAAGCATCCGGGTCGGAACCGCGCATCGACTTATGCAGCGCCGAAATAATATCGTAGTGCTGTTCACCGGACTTGTCGTAGACCAGTGCCCGCTGCTGCACGGCGTCCTCGACCACCTGCAGAGTAATAGTGCGTTTCCCGTCAGCATCCGGTGGTGTCGTCATAACGGCTAGTTCCAGGGCATTGAGGGCAATCCGGGCGTCGTGGTCTGACATCATCACCAGGTGGAGCATAGCCTCGTCTTCAAGCTCGACGTCTATATGACCGAGACCATTAAGCCGGTCCTTCAATGCCCTGAGGACAATGATGCGGATTTCGTCTTCGCCGAGAGGGTTGAGCGTCAGCAACTGGCACCGCGATAGCAGTGGCGCAATGACCTCGAATGAGGGATTTTCAGTGGTAGCGCCTATCAGGGTGACGGTACCGTCCTCTACATATGGCAGCACGGTATCCTGCTGCGCCTTATTGAAACGATGAATCTCATCGATGAACAGGATGGTCCTTCGCTGGTAGAGTCCGCGTCGCTCCCTGGCCTCTTCAATAATACGGCGCAGGTCGGCGACACCGGCACTGACGGCACTCACCGCGCTGAAATGGGAATCGGTGGAGTTGGCAATGATACTGGCCAGGGTAGTCTTGCCACTGCCCGGCGGACCCCAGAGAATAATGGAGGGAATCCGGCCGGACTCAATAGCAGTCCTGAGCACGTGTCCCTTGCCTACCAGGTGCTCCTGCCCGACAAATACGTGGAGACTGGACGGCCTCATCCGGGCGGCCAGAGGCGCCTCCTTCTTCTTCTGATCTTCAGACTTCTGTTCGAACATATCCATGATTGGCTTCCTCTAAGGGGTGAATAGATTCCCCATTCCCTGGTATGTATCCTTTGAACGTCTGGCTATATTGCCAATAATTATTAGATTGTCCTTATCAATAACAGCATAGATTATCCGCCAGTTCCCCATCTTGATTCTGTATATGGAAGCTCTTAATTTTTTACTCCCGAAAAGTCTGGAGTCACCTCCAAGCTGTTGTAAGGCAGCTACTATACGTGCCAGGTCTTGAGCAGGAAGATTATCCAGCTCGCGCTGCGCACGGGAGGTTAACTTAAGTTGATACACGCACATTCCTCTGGCGCAGATATTCCTCCAGGTTTATTGCTGACTCAGGGTGAGCACGGTACTTAGCCAATTCCTCTTCCATGTCTTGAATATCAGCAATATCTTCGCCGTATACGGTATCAATAGCTCGCCGGATTAGCTCGGCAAGAGAGGTATCTGCCTCAAAAGCGAGCCTTCTGAGCCATTGGTGGGTTGCTTCAGGTAGATAGACCATAGTTCTTT
>DAOUVG010000069.1 GCA_030667735.1 Dehalococcoidales bacterium | reverse complement strand
CAATGTCAATGGGGAGATAGCTGCTACCGTAATCGGTATGCCCGCCACCGACCAGTCAGCCATTGACCGCAGGCTCATCGACCTTGACGGTACCCCGGATAAGTCCCGACTCGGTGCCAACGCCATTCTCGGTACGTCCCTGGCCGTAGCCCATGCCACCGCCAGCTCACTCGGCATACCGTTGTACCGGTATCTGGGCGGAGAAGCCGCTAACACCCTGCCGGTACCGATGCTGAACATCCTCAATGGCGGCAAGCACGCCGCTGACTCGACGGATTTCCAGGAGTTCATGGTCGTCCCCGCCGGCGCTACCAGTTTCCGCCACGCCCTGCGTATCGGCACGGAGGTCTACCACGCCCTGAAGAAGGTGCTCAAGGACAAGGGACTAAACACCAGTGTCGGCGATGAAGGCGGTTTCGCACCCGGCCTGTCCTCGAACAGCGCAGCAGTCGACGTAATCCTGACAGCCATAGAGCAGGCCGGCTACCAGCCCGGTAAGGACTGCTTCATCGCTCTGGACCCCGCCTCTACCGAATTCTACGAGGACGGCAAGTACATCCTCACCCGGGAAAGTCTTTCTCTCAGCAGCCCTGAGATGGTCGACTATTATGCCGGGTGGGTCTCGGAATACCCCATTATCAGCATCGAGGACGGCATGGCCGAGGATGACTGGGAAGGCTGGCAGGCTATTACCGGGAAACTCGGTGACAAAATCACGCTGGTGGGTGACGACCTCTATGTCACCAACGTCGAGCACCTCGGCAGGGGCATTCAACTGGGAGCATCCAACGCTATCCTCATCAAGCTCAACCAGATTGGCACCCTCACCGAGACCATTGCTGCCGTCCGCATGGCCCACGAGGCCGGCTGGCGGGCAATAGTCAGCCACCGCTCCGGTGAAACCGAAGATACCACCATCGCCGACCTTGCTGTCGGTCTGAATACCGGTCTTATCAAGGCCGGCGCTCCCTGCCGCTCGGAAAGGACCGCCAAGTACAACCGCCTGCTCCGAATAGAAGAGGAATTGGGACCGAAAGCGCGCTTCGCCGGTATGAAGGCGTTCCACTACGGAAAGGAATAGCAGTAGTATGACCGAGATTGTATCCGACGTTTATCAGCTAAAAGTGCCAATCCCGAACAACCCCCTTGAGAATACCAACGTATACCTCATTCGAGGTGACGATGGCCACGCCCTTATCGATGCCGGGTGGAACGACGATATCGCCCTCCAGTCACTACATGACCAGCTCGCTGAAATCGGTGTCACGTTCAGGGACATCTCTCAGATACTGGTGACCCATGCCCACCATGACCACTACGGGCTGGCCGGGCGTATCCGGGAGCTTTCCGGTGCCACGGTTGCCCTGCACGAGATAGACAGGGATTTCCTCACCCCCCGGTACTCCAGTTTTGATGACTATCTCAACCGGATGGAGCAATGGTTCCGCAGCAATGGCGTCCCTGAAAACGAGTTGCCCGCGTCCCGAATGTTTGCCGCCATGCACCGGGCCGGAGCTACCGTCCTCCCCGATGTGATACTCACCGACGGTGACAGTATCTCAGTGGGTGATTTCCATCTCCGGGTGGTCTGGACTCCGGGGCACTCCCCCGGCCATATCTGCTTCTACGAACCGGAACGGAAACTACTCTTCGTCGGAGACCACGTCCTATCGGTCATTACACCCAATATCAGCCTCCAACCTCTAGCCCGGAACAACCCACTGGCCGATTTCGTCAGCTCGTTGGGTAAGGTCAGGTCGTTTGATGTTACGCTGGCCCTGCCGGCGCACGAGCAACTAATAGAAAACCTACCCAGGAGAATCGATGAAATCATCGAGCACCATGAGGTGAGGAATCAGGAAATCCTGGCTGCCCTCAAGGACGAGCCGATGACGGCCTTCGATGCCGCCGGACACATCACCTGGATGCCGGAGTTTGGTGGCGTTCATTTCAACGACCTGGCCTCTCCCGACCGAAGAATGGCGGTATCCGAGACCCTGGCACACCTTGAAGCGATGAGAGTCAATGACCGTGTCGTCAGGACCGACCAAAAGGACATCATATACTACCGGCACGCTTGACACCACTGTCATTGCGAGGAGCGCCAGCGACGAAGCAATCTGACCCACCATTGTCATTGCATGGAGTACTCAGGACTGGTACTGCCACCAGCCTTTCTGCTAAGATTACACGGGCACACACAAGCAAAGGAGGTGCACAATGGCAATCAGGCTCGGAATCAACGGCTTCGGGCGGATCGGCAGGCTCACCCTCCGCACCATTCACCAGTACCACTCCGATAAACTGGAAGTAGTCGCCATCAACGATATCGCCGACACCAGGACCAACGCACATCTTCTAGAATGGGATACCAACTACGGTCATTTCCCCTGTGAACCGGGTAAAGACGGCAACTCAATCATTGTCAACGGCAAAGAGATAAGAGCCCTTACCGAGCGTGACCCGGCCGAGATTCCCTGGAAGGACTACGGCGTAGACATCGTGATAGAATCGACCGGCCTGTTCACCGACGGTACCGAAGCCTCCGCTCACCTTGGGGGCAGTGTCAAGAAGGTACTCATCTCCGCCCCGGCACGCAACGAAGACATCACCATCGTCCTCGGCGTCAACCAGGACCAGTACGACCCTGAGAAGCACCACATTATATCCAATGCCTCCTGCACTACTAACTGTATCGCCCCACTAGTCAAGGTGCTGAACGATGAATTCGGACTTAACAAAGGACTGATGACCACCATCCACGCCTACACCAACGACCAGAAGGTGATGGACGTGGTCCACAAAGACCTGCGCCGTGCCCGCGCCGCCGCCATGAACATCATCCCAACCAGCACCGGCGCCGCCTACGCAGTGGCACGCGTCATCCCGGAGCTTGAAGGCAAGCTTCACGGGATGTCTTTGCGCGTCCCTGTACCCACCGTTTCGCTGGTGGACCTCGTCGCCGAACTCAACACCGAAGTCACCGTTGAGCAGGTCAATCAGGCCTTCAAGCAGGCTGCTGAGGGTCCACTGGCAGGGATTCTGGAGTACTGTCAGGACGAACTCGTCAGCACGGATTTCAAAGGGAATCCCGCGAGTTCTATTCTTGATGCGCTCAATACCATGGTCATCGGGGGCAATATGACCAAGGTCCTCGCATGGTACGACAATGAATGGGGTTACAGTTGCCGCCTGGCCGACCTCGCCGCTTTCATTATCGACAGGGGATTGTAGCCAAGTTTGACAATACAAGCTGGTAAGTTTACAATAACCACAATATCCGGTTTTGTTTTGAGGTGGTAAGGTGAAGCTTTTAGTAATTGGTTTCGGCCAGTGTGGGTCGAATATTGCCGACGGATTTGCCCGACTGAACAGGAGGTCACGTTCACAGCGCAGAATTGAGATAGTCACCGGTGCCTTTGCGGTTAATACTGACCTTGCCGATCTCAGTGGGCTGTCTTACATCAAACCTGACTACCAACACAGAATTCTCATCGGGGGACGCAAGTCCGGTGGTCACGGTGTTGGCAAGATTAACGAACTCGCTGCCGAGATTGCCAGAGAGGACGGCGACAAGGTCATTGACGCCATAAGAGGGACCCCGCGTTTCTTTGAGTCAGACGCCTTCCTGCTGATTGCCGGTACCGCCGGTGGCACCGGTTCCGGCGCGATATCCATAATGACGCAGATCATCAAGGAGCGCTACGTAGACAAGCCAATCTACAATCTGCTCATCCTTCCCTTTGAGCACGAAGAGCGTACCGAGGAAAGGACCATCTACAATTCGGCGACATGCCTCAAGTCGGCCAGTTCCGTAGCTGATGCCATCTTCCTGGTTGACAACCAGAGATACGTCAGAAAGAACGCCTCCTTGAGGAACAACCTTTCCCAGATTAACGATCTGATTGTTGAACCTTTCTATAATATCCTCTGTGCCGGTGAGGAGAAGAAGCCCAAGTACGTCGGTGCCCGGTTACTCGATGCCGGGGATATTATCCAGAGCATAGTCGGGTGGTCGGTTATCGGCTACGGGAAGTCCGCGCTACCATCCATCCGGATGCCTTTCAAGACAACCCGCAACTTCAGGGATAAGAGCACCGAGATTCACCGGGGAATAGAGGCAATGGACGAAGCCATCAGTGAGCTATCGTTCAAGTGCGACACTCAAGATGCCACCCGGGCACTCTATCTGGTCTCGGCGCCGGGTAAAGAGATGAACCTCAGTGTCATCAAAGAGCTCGGCGAATATCTCAAGAGCCTGACTCCGGACGCCATCATCAGGAACGGTGATTATCCCAGGGACAGGGGCTCCCTTGAGGTCTCCGTAATCCTCTCCGAACTGAGGAATGTGGAGAAAATCCGGAAGTACTACGTTGAGGCCGCCGGAGTTGTCTCCACGATTAAGAAACGGCAGAAGCAGGTGGAGAGCAAGCTCAAGGAAATAGACGAGTACGCCAAGGACGTACCGTCCTTACTTGATTGACAGGTCCTGAAGTTTCAGGACACGGTATTACCTTATGAACAGCCCTCGTAGTAGATTATACCGGGGCTGTTTTTCTTTCATTACCGCCACTGTCTGCAGTGGCGCAGAATCCGAGAGGGTTGTCATTGCGAGGAACGCCAGCAACGAAGCAATCTCATCGCACCAGCACTGGTACTGCCACCAACCATACCAACGCCTGCAAAAACCTTTAGAAAGCCGCCGTAATAGGGTATAATAGTGACGAAAAACATGACTTCACAGGTCTTTTACCGTAAATGGCGACCCGGAACACTGGCTGATGTAGTTGGTCAGGAACCGATAACGCAGACCCTGCTCAATGCCCTTGCCAGTGGTCGCATTTCCCATGCCTATCTCTTCTGCGGTCCACGTGGCACCGGCAAGACCAGCACTGCACGGGCCCTCGCCAAGGCGGTTAACTGCCTGACTAACGGCCAGGGTGAGCCGTGCAATACCTGCGACATATGCCAGGCGATAACCGAAGGTCGCGCCCTGGATGTCATTGAGGTTGATGCCGCCAGTAACACCGGAGTCGACGATATCCGCAGTCTCCGCGAAAAGGTCAACTACGCCCCCAACGAAGCCCGCTACAAGGTCTACATCATCGACGAAGTCCATATGCTGAGCACTGCGGCCTCCAATGCCCTGCTCAAGACACTGGAAGAGCCACCGGCACACGTTATCTTCATCCTCGCTACCACCGAATCCCACAAGATACTCCCCACAATCATCTCACGCTGCCAGCGCTTCGATTTCCGCCGTCTCTCCCAGCAGGACATCACCACCAAACTGATCCGAATCTGTGAGACCGAAGGCATCACCGCCGAGCCGGAGGCGGTCCGCCTTATTGCCAGGAGCGCTACCGGAAGCCTGCGCGATGCCGAAAACCTTCTCCAGCAGATGACCACCTACTACGGCTCCGATATCGGATTCCGCCAGGTCCAGGAGGTCCTGGGCATTACCGGAGACCAGCGCACCAGAGAACTGGCCAGACACGTCATCAATGGTGACGTCCCCGCCGGCGTGGCCACGATAAACAACGTCAACAATGACGGCCTTAACCTGCGTCAGTTCAACCGTGAGCTGGTCGAGTACCTCAGGACGCTACTACTGGTCAAGACCGGTGCCGATGAGTCGGTCGACCTTACCACCGAGGACCTCGCTGAGCTTAAAGGCCTGGCCACCAAAGCTTCACTGGCTCATATACTGAAGGTGGTCAAGACCTTCGGCCAGCTTGATATCGGGCTTGGTAACCACTCCGCGCTCCCCCTGGAGCTGGCTATTGTCGATTGCAGCCTGGCACCACCGGCCGAAGAAGAAAAGCCTGTCAGACGACATGAACCAGCACCCCGTCCGGTGCAGAAAGCCACACCTCCACCGGTGACCGCTGCGCCAACCACCACGCCACCGGAAAGAATACCTGCACCCTCTGAAACTCCGCAGTCCGCAGTCGTCACCAGCAGCCCGGCAGCAGTACCGGGAAGCGAAACGGAACGACTACGGCAGGACTGGAAGAAGGTCATCGAGGAAGCCCCACTGGAGACCAAGAAAACTCCCGCCCTGGCCATCCTGAGAAGCGCTGGCTTTCAGCCGGTCTCTGTCGAGAATGACAAGGTAATCCTCTCCTTCAAATATCCGGTATTCAAAGAAAAGCTCGAAGACCCGGAAAACCAGAGAGTAGTCGATAGCATTATAAGCCACTTCCTCGGCCACCCGTGCCGCGTACAATGTGTCGCTGAAGACAACCATCTCGTGAAAGAAGCACTGAAGCTCGGTGCCCAGATTGTAGATACGGAGGAAGCATGAACCTTTCCATGATAAACCAGGCACGTCAACTCAAGGCCAAACTTGAAGAGGCCCAGAAGGAACTCGAAAAGACAGAAGTGCAGGCCGAGGCCGGAAAGGGTGCCGTCAAGGTCACCGCAAACGGTCAGCAGAAGATAATATCAATATCCATCTCTCCCGACGCCATGAATCCGGAGAAGCCGGAGCAGCTAGAGCAACTGGTCCTGAAGGCGGTACATGACGCCCAGGCGAAATCAGAGAAGGCAGCCGCTAAGCGCATTAAGGGGCTGACCGGCGGCCTCAAAATACCGGGGCTGACTTAACAAAAGGTTCTGGAGGATTTACATTGAATCAGGGTCCCATACCGGCCGCTGATGCCATAAACCGGCTCGTCCAGGAACTGAGCAGGTTGCCCGGCATCGGGCCCAAGAGTGCTCAGCGCATTACCTACTACTTGCTGCGCGCTCCCAGTGAACAGTCCGGCCTCCTCGCCGACACTATACGGGAGGTCAAGCAGAAGATAACGCTCTGCTCCACATGCTACAACGTAACTGACATTGACCCCTGCCCACTCTGCCGTAGCGAGCAGCGCGACCGCAATACGGTCTGCGTCGTTGAGCAGCCCCAGGACATCCTGGCAATAGAGCATACCGGCGTCTACCACGGCCTCTATCATGTGCTCCACGGAGCCATCTCCCCGACCGAAGGCGTTGGCTCCGGTGATGTCAGAATCAGAGAGCTTACCGACCGTCTGCAGGACGGTACCATACAGGAAGTCATCCTGGCTACCAATACCAACCTTGAAGGTGAGCAGACCGCCCTCTACCTCAACCACGTTATTTCCCCTATCGGTGTCAGGGTTACCCGGCTTGCCCATGGACTCCCCTTCGGTACCGAGTTGGAATACGCCGACGATACCACGCTCACCCGGGCAATTGAAGGAAGGCAGAAGCTCTAGCCCCCCCACCCGCTTCTCCATATT
>DAOUVG010000035.1 GCA_030667735.1 Dehalococcoidales bacterium | reverse complement strand
CTCGGCGGCGATTAGCTCCCGTGGGAGTTTCTCCCAGACGCGGGGATCGCCCTCCTCATACAACCGTTCGACTGAGGCATTTAGAAAAGTCGGCCCTTCCCATTCAGCCCAACTGCCAAGGCGATAATCGCCATAAACACCGACCGTGAAGCCCCTATCTTCAAGATGGCCGATGTAGGCGTTGTCGGTGACGTCCTCAAGGTATTACCTGTTCTGACTGCGAAACTGCGTGAGGCGCTCAAGGACAAGCCCGAACCGGGGGCGGATGAAGTGTTTGACGCACTGAGTAACCCCTAGGACATGAGATAGTCTATGAACATAGTTGTCTGTGTAAAACAAGTACCTGACATCGAAGGCAAGGTGGTCGTTGAGAAGGGCGTCATCTCTGTGCAGGCTATGGTATCGAGTGACGTGGTGAACCCGCAGGACCTGCTGGCCATCGAAGAGGCGATACGCATCAAGGAGGAGAGCGGTAACGGCAAGGTAACTGTAATCAGTCTGGGGCCTTCCGAGACCGAGGAAACCCTGCGCAAGTGTCTCGCCCTGGGCGCTGACGATGCCATCCTTCTGGATGACTCCGCATTCGTCGATGGTGACAGCTATGCCACCGCGTATGCCCTGGCCAGAGCCATTGACCCTATTCCCCATGATATTATCCTCTGCGGGCAGAGGGCGGATGACAGCCAGGCGGGGCAGACGAGTGCCTACCTTGCCAGGATACTTGGCGTTTCTCTTGTCCGAAGTGTTGTCAAGGTAGACACAGGCCCGGATTCGGGTAGTCTTGTTTTACAGAGGAAACTCTCCAGGGGAGACCGCGAAGTCGTGGAGTGCAGTTTGCCGGCGGTCCTGGCTGTAGAGACTGGTCTCAATACTCCCCGGAATGCTACAATAAAAGGAGTCCTCAAAGCCAGAAACAGACAGATACCGAGGAAGGGCCCCGGTGACCTGGGGTTATCCCGGGAAGAGACAGGTGTGGCCGGGTCAAGGACCATGACCACGCGAATATCGCCACCCAAACCCAAGATGAAGGGTCTCTTCGTTCCCGATAGCAATCTGTCTTCTGCGGACAAGCTGCGGGCAATCATGGGTGGCGGTATAGTCCAGAAGAATAGTGACTACCTGGAGGGTGACCCCGACAATATTGCCGGACAATTGCTCCGCTTTTTCCGGGAGCAGAAGGTAATCCGCGAATAGAAACTGTGCCGGCCGGACCTAGTCTAGCACGGCGGCCGATGTATCCTGTGCGTATCACGCCGTCTAGCTAAATTCAAGTGGAAAGGGGATTGCATACCAGCATGAGTGAGACTGACAAAGAAGAGGAACGAAAGTCTGTACAGCGCGTTTCGGTCACAGAAACACGTCTGAAAATCTCCGGGGATGGTACCCGGGGAGTACTCCTCGGGAAGAAGTGCCAGGACTGCGGACAGACCTTCTTCGGTGCGCCGCAATTCTGCCTCAAGTGCACCTCTGCCAACCTGAAACCGGTGGAGCTCACCGGCGAGGGCGTTGTCACTACCTATACCATTGTGCGACAGGCCCCGCCGGGATGGCAGGGTGACGTCCCCTACCTCCTGGCCACAGTAAGAATCCCGGAAGGTCCTCACATCGCTTCTGAGGTTGTGGACTGTCCTGAAGAAGACCTCAAGGTAGGCCTGGCGGTCGAGTTGACCATGAGGGTGGGCGGTACAGACAAGAATGGAAATGAGATTGTCATCTATAAATGGCGTCCCAGACCGTCCTGATGACCCTTATATGACACAAACCGTAACACAAAAATCCGTACTGGAAGTAGACTTACTGGGAGGCAAGACATGGTTATGAAACCCGGACGTGAAGTGGTTATTGCCGGTGTGGGACTGCATCCTTTTGGCCGGTTCCCGGATAAATCAGCGCACGACCTGGCCAGAACGGCCGTCCTCGAAGCGCTCGATGATGCCAAGGTAGGGTACAAGGATATTCAAGCGGCCTATTTCGGGCATGTGTATTACGAGGGTATGTCCATGGGAGAGATTATCCTGGGACAGCTTGGCCTTACCGGAATACCGGTTATCAACGTGGAGAACGCCTGTTCCTCCGGTTCAACCGGTCTCTGGCTTGCCTTCTGGGCAGTCGCCACCGGTCAGTTTGACATCGTCCTTGCCTTTGGCGCTGAAAAGGTGCCACGTGGCCCGGTAACCACTACCAGCAGTGATAGTCCTGAACGGCTCATCGGTGCCGATTTCATGATGGCCTCTTATGCCCAGATGATGCGCCGATACATGTCCGAGTACGGGGCACCGGCAGAGGCTTTTGCACAGGTATCGGTAAAGGCGCACAAGAATGCGTCCATGAATCCTTATGCTCACCATAAAAAGGTATTCACCCTTGAGGACGTACTCAATTCCCGCATGATTTCCGACCCTCTGACACTCTTCCAGTGCTGCCCTACCAGTGAGGGTGGCTCAGCAGCAATTATCTGCGCCCGCGAGGTAGCCGATAAGTACATCAAAGACCCTGACCGTCTGGTTACGATTATTGGTACTGGATTGCGCACCACCAAATTCGGCGATAGTGATGAGAGCGACCAGATTGCGGCTGCCGGTAGAGAAGCCTACGAAATGTCCGGTGTGGGGCCAGAAGATGTTGACGTGGTCCAGGTACATGATGCCGGTACCAGTGGTGAACTGCTCGGCATAGAGTCACTGAAGCTCGTTGATAAGGGTCAGGCCTGGAAACTGGAGATGTCCGGCGATACTGAGATTGATGGCCGTTTGCCGGTCAATACTGATGGTGGATTGCAGGGAATGGGGCACCCGTTCGGCGCTACCGGTATCCGTATGATTCACGAGCTTGTCACGCAGCTAAGGGGTGAAGCCGGTGACCGGCAGGTTAAAAAGGCCAACATCGGGCTAGCGCAGTGCTCCGGAGCGGGCGGAATCGCCACTGTGTTCCTGCTGCGCAAGTAACAGGCTATCTTCGATAGCACGGCTACCGAAGATAGCACTTCAGCCTAACGGGGGATACCTGTCTGCCCACGGCGCTGCCCGCTCAAAGGCAGCGGCCGCTTTCAGCACGGTACCTTCGTCGAAACGGCGCCCCACAATCTGTAGCCCGACAGGCAGGCCGTCGTCCGTCCAGCCACAGGGTACCGAGGCCGCCGGTTGTCCCGTTATGTTAAACGGATAGGTAAATGGCATCCACCCAAGGGGAGCCACTCTTGTTCCGGCGATTTCCCTGGGTCCTGGAATACCGATTTCAAACGCCGGTACAGCAACTGTCGGTGTCAGTAGCAGGTCATATTCCGCGAAGAACGCCTGTATCTTGCTCGAGTATTCGATGTTCCGAACGCGGGCATTGAGATAATCCGTGGCCAGCATATTCAGGTTGCGCTCGATGAAGCGAGCGAAGTCAGGAGTGATACGGTCCCTGGACTTTTCCAGTTCACTCCCGGGGAATGCCGCCACACTGGCGGCTACCTGCGCAGCGAATGAGTCCTGCGGACTGTCGACATCGGGGTTGGCAGTCTCGACAATACAACCGAGACCGGCAAAGGTCTTTACAGCGGCTTCGGTTACTTTGAGTACCTGTTCATCAACAGTAGCGTAGCCGAGGTCCGGACTCCAGGCTACCCTCAGTCCTTTCAGGTCGCCATCAAGCAGTGGCAGATAACTCAGATGAGTGTCCGGCAGAGAGAAGTGGTCCCTGTCATCCCTGCCCGCGATTATCTCCATTGCCAGGGCTGCATCCCTGACGGTACGCGTTATCGGTCCGACGACAGATAACCCCTCCCAGAGGCCCGGGAAGCCGGGGGCAGCAGGAACGCGTCCGTAGGACGGTTTTATACCGAAGACACCACACAGGCTGCTGGGAATTCGGATTGAGCCGCCACCGTCACTCCCGATGGCCAGCGGTCCCATGCCCAACGCCACAGCACAGGCTGCGCCACCGCTAGAACCTCCCGGGGTACATTCAAGATTCCAGGGATTACGCGTTGGTCCGAATATATCATTGTCGGTCACGGCAACCCATCCGAACTCCGGTGTGTTGGTCTTACCGATGACGATTGCTCCGGCCTTTTTCAGGCGCTCAACGATTATTGAGTCCTGCTCCGGAATAAAGTCCTCGTACAACCGGGAACCGCCGGTGGTGCGAATACCCCTGGTGAAGACCAGGTCCTTGATGGACACCGGTACTCCATGCAGCGGGCCCAGTTCCTCTTTCCTCAGTACTCCGGCTTCCGCCTGCTGTGCTTCCTTACGAGCACTATCGGCGACCACGGTGCAGTAGGCATTTACCTTCGGGTTAAGTTGCTCGATGCGGTCAAGGACAGCATTCACCGCTTCTACGGGGGAAAGTTCCCCGTTGGCAATCGCCTCCCGCATCTCCCATGCAGTCATACGGCAGATTTCCAGGTTGTTCATATCTCCCTCCCCGGTTAATAACCTCTGTGTATAGCAGAAAGTATAGACGATACCTCACCGGACGACAAGCGTTATCTACCCGTCAGGAATACCCGTGTAAAGCGAAGTATATGGGCTGGTACAGCAGGCGACTCTCCTCTCCATCCCCTGCCCTGCCACCCTGCGGCCGGGGCTTCGTTGCTTCCACCCTGAGCCCATGCTACACTGGTATTTACGCCTATGGACTGTACCATCACTGATGAAACCTTCGACTGGTTTGCCCGTTTCTGGGAAAGCCATCGCAATGATTTGCGTTGGGACACACTCTTCGTGCTACCCCCATGGCTGAGTGAATGGCAGCAGTCATTTGCTCCTGAGATACATCCTTCCTTCCTGGTTGCCCGAGAGGACGAGAACGTCATCGGTATTGCTCCACTGTTAATCTCGGAGGGAAAAGCCTCCATAATCGGCAGCCCTGATGTTTGCGACTACGCGGACTTCATTATTGCCCCCGGTAAAGAGGGCGTTTTCTGCATTGCCCTGCTCAATGCTCTAAAGCAAAAAGGTGTCAGTCTCCTCGACCTCGGTTCTGTCCGGCCTGATTCGGTGGTTATGTCTACGATGATAGAAACGGCACGGCAGCTCGGGCACGAAGAATCCTGCCAGAAGGAAGATATCTCCCTGGAACGAGACCTGCCGCCCACCTGGGAGGAGTACCTGCAGTTCCTGAACTCCAAGCAGCGCCACGAGGTCAGAAGGAAACTGAGAAGACTGGAAGAGACCGGCAGCGTGAACTACCGTTTCGTAACAGACCCCGGGGACGTCCCGGAGTTCGTAGATACCTTCATGGCGCTGTTCGCCGGGAGCCGGGACGAAAAGGCGGCCTTCATGACCGGTGATATGGAGGGATTCTTCCAATCGATGATGGTGGCGATGTCGCGGGCCGGTCTACTCAGGTCCGGCATCCTCGAATTGGACGGAGTGGCAGTGGCAGCAATCATCGCTTTCGATTACAATGGTATTGTATACCTTTACAACAGCGCCTTCGACCCCGAGTACAGTCCATTAAGCGTCGGAGTGCTCTCCAAGGCTCTGTTCATCAAGGATAGCATTGAGAGGGGGAGGAAGAGGTTTGATTTTCTCAAGGGCAACGAGCACTACAAGCACCATCTCGGCGGTCAGGAGGTCCAGCTCTACCGCTGCCGGATTACTATTGCCTGACACTACGCGCGAGACAGGAGTCCGATGACCGTTCGACCGATGAAGCTGGCTTTACTCTGTGCCCATAGCTGTCCGGTGGGCAACCTCGGAGCCAAGGACACCGGCGGTATGAATGTCTATGTCCGCGAGCTGGCCAGCCATCTCGGCAGGCAGGGGCACCTGGTTGATATCTATACGCGTGTCCACGACCCCAATGACGACCAGGTGGTGGAGCTCGGCGATAACGCTCGTCTGATACACCTGCGAGCCGGTGACGTCGAGGACATTCACAAGCTGATGGTCTATGCCTACCTGCCGGACTTCGTCTGCAACCTGGAGAACTTCCGCCGGGAACACAACCTGCACTATGATCTGGTCTTCAGCCACTACTGGCTCTCTGGCTGGGCGGGCAAGCTGCTGCAATGCTGGTGGAATATCCCGCACATGACCATGTTCCACACCCTGGGCGCTGTCAAGAATGCCCTCGGTATCGGTGAGGATGAACCGGAGCTACGCATCAAGGCGGAGAGGAACCTGATCGGGGACAGCCAGCGCATCATCGCCGCTACGGAGCGCGATAAAGCGCAGCTCATCGCCCACTACCCGGCCAACCCTGACCGTATCAGCGTCATTCCCTGCGGCGTTAACCTTGACCTGTTCCAGCCGACTGATACCGGCGAAGCCCGCCGTCGTCTCGGTCTCAGCGAGGAGGACAAGGTGGTCCTCTTCGTCGGCAGGATCGAACCGCTCAAGGGGATAGACAGGCTGGTACAGGCGGCAGGCCTGCTCAGGGATACGCCGAATCTGAAGCTGAGCATCATCGGCGGCGACGCGTCCAGTCGAGACGATGTAGACCAACTGAAGGGTCTGTGTCGCTCCCTCGGGATAGAGGACTCGGTCAGTTTCCAGGAACTGGTGAAGCAGGAGCGGCTTCCCATCTACTACAGCGCCGCTGATGTTACCGTCATGCCTTCGTACTACGAGAGCTTCGGCCTGGTCGCCCTGGAGTCTCTCGCCTGCGGCACGCCGGTGGTGACCACCAGGGTGGGTGACATGGAGAACATCGTCATCGATGGCAAGACAGGCTACGTGGTGGCGGACAACACACCTGAATTACTGGCCGACAGGATATCCCGGCTCCTTGCGAGACCGCACGGTAGCAACGGTGACAAAGCCCTCATAGTGGAGTCGGTCGCCCGATTCGACTGGGCAAACATTGCCTCAATGATAGCCGAGGAGTGTGACCGCGTACTTGCCGACCACCTGGTCGGTTCCGCCTAGTCCAGGGACTTCTCATACCACAGACTGGTGTCCCTGTGTGTAAAGCCAACCGACTGATAGAGAGCGTAGGCGGCAGTGTTCTCGCTATCAACAGTGATTTGAGCTATCTTGAAGCCTTTTTCTTTGAGATAGGACAACCCGGCCAGCAGTAACTCCCGGCCAAGACCCTTCCCACGATAGTCCGGGTCAACACCGAGCATGCCAATCCTGCCCCAGCTTTTACCCCTTCCATTATCCTGCATCCTTACCCAGCAGTACCCGACGGGTCTCTCCCCATCCATAGCAATGCGGATGCCTTCAGTAGCATTGCCATTGTGAGTAGCGTAGCTTATCTCTTCAGTTGTATTGGGACTGAACCCCCAGGTGCCGGTGAATGAACGATTCTGAATGCCGGTCAGTATATGCACCTCGTCAGTACTTAGGGGACGTATCGGCAACGCACTCCGGACCGGCTCGGGCAACCGCACCGGGTCCATTACAAGCTCTATTGAACGGCGTATGACGTGGAAGCCAGCCTGCTTCAGGACCACTCGGGCCAATGCATTTTCATCCCGTATATTTACGTGGGCTACTTCTACTCCCAGGGCCATCGCCCGCATAACTGCCTGCCGGAATAGCCTGTGTGCCAGACCACGCCTGCGGTGTTGTGGTTCAACCAAACAGTCCATAACCACCCGGCCTATCTTCGGCTCAGCGTTCATGTCCAGGTAGCCCACCAGTATACCGCCTTTATCAGCGACAAACATGTCGTACTCCGGTGTATAGCCCGGTCGGTCGAGACTCTCCCGTATGACATCCAGAGACAGGTAGCCTGTATCGGGTGACAACTCGGCGGACTCGTTCCTCAGGTGCACAAAAGAGTGAATATCCTCAGGGCGATAGTGCCGAATGATGTAGCCACTGTCAAGCATTCCGTGATACTCTCCCCTCGTGAAAATTGTGTCCGCTCCCTCGGATATTATACAATATATGTTTGTACTCAGTTCAGAGGAGATTTATGGATACTGTAAAACCTGTTCATGCATTAGTGTTCACACCACATCCGGACGATGCCGAGTTTGGCGTGGCCGGTACGGTGGTTAACTGGGTGAGAGAAGGCAAGGATGTTGTATACATCGTCTGCACCAACGGAGACAAGGGCACCAGCGACCCCGACGTGGACCCGGCAGAGTTGGCCAGGACCCGTGAGGAGGAGCAACTGGCGGCGGCGGAGTTGCTGGGTGTACGTGAGGTGGTATTCCTGCGATACCCGGACGCGGGATTGGAGGATACCCCCGAGTTCCGAAAAGAGCTCGTGCGCATGATACGGAAGTACCGTCCGAATACCGTGGTTACCGCCGACCCATACCGGAAGTACATCTGGCACAGGGACCATCGGATTGTAGGGCGGGTAGTCATGGATGCCGTCTTTCCCTATGCCAGAGACGTTCATGCCTATCCTGACCTGCACGAGCAGGGTTTCGAAACACACCGGGTCAAAGAGGTCCTGCTGTGGGGCTCACCGGACACTAACTACCACCTGGATATCACCGATACCTTTGATATCAAGCTAGCCGCCCTGGCCTGCCACAAGAGCCAGATAAACCCTGACCGCTTCCCCGAGATGGAGCAACGCATGAGAGAGCGTTACCGCCTTATGTCGGAGGGCTCGGGATTCGAGCTGGCCGAGGCATTCCACCGCGAGGAACTCTGGCGGTAGGGCAACTCCGCCATCACCAGTCACTAGGAAGACAGCCAGAGCACATCGCCGCACAGGTCCGGAGGGTGACTCCGCGATTTGAAAGCGGCAATTTCTTCTTTTTCTTTCTTAAGCACGGTCGGGTCGCCGTGTCCCGAATACACTTTGGTATCGTCCGGCAGTACCAGCAGTTTATCAGTTATTGACTCGACTATCTGCCGGAACGCGTCCGGCGACCCCGTCTTACCCGGCCCCCCGGGGAATAGCGTATCCCCGGATACGAGGTGTTTATCGGTATAGAAGCAAATTCCCCCGGGTGTATGGCCCGGTGTATGCAGTACCTTGAGCTCTATCCTGCCGAAGGAAACGGTATCGCCATCGTTGAGCAGGATATCCGGCGGTGCAGGCAGAACATCCAGAGGATGAGCGGCCACGGGAATCTGCAACTGCGAACGCAACTGAGCAAGGGCACCAAGGTGGTCGAAGTGATTGTGCGTTATCAGGATATACCTGGGGTTGGTACCGTTTGCCTGCTCCAGAATCTTGCCTGCATCTCCGGGAGCATCGACGATAACGCTGTCCCCGGTCTCCTGGCAGACGAGCAGGTAGGCATTGGACACCATTCCACCACCGACATCAAGCTGCACAATCTTGATACTGCTATCTTCAGCTACAACTGGCATTTCGCTAACCTCCCGTCTTGCAGCTATGTACCGCCCGGACAGGGCAGAATGCAGGTGTTACCGAGCCGGCCGACGCATACTGTGATAGCAGTATACTACCACAGCAGGTGAGATAAAAATAAGAAAGGCCTCCAAAAGGAGACCTATGCCATCACAACTAAATAATATTATACTACAACCGCAGGCCGGTTGTCAAATTTCCGAACGTGTTTCATGTAAATG
>DAOUVG010000251.1 GCA_030667735.1 Dehalococcoidales bacterium | reverse complement strand
TTCCGCAGGAACATCGGGGTCGGTCCTGGCCATCAGCAGCGTGTAACGGTACGTCTGGGCATCGTGAATCCACATCTTCTGGCCGTTAATGATGTAGTTGTCGCCCTTTCGCACGGCCCGGGTCTGAATACCGGACAGGTCATTGCCGGCCTGCGGTTCGGAGTAGCCCTGCCCGCAGAAGAGCTCTCCTCCAGCTATCCGGGGAAGGTATTCCTTTTTTTGCTCTTCGCTGCCGTATCGCAGACAGATGTTACCGAGGAGACTCATTGTTACGCCGTAGTCGTAAGGGGCTATCGGGGCCCGCCAGTAAGCCATCTCCTCCATGAAGATAACACGATATACAGCGCCCAATCCCAGACCCCCGTATTCCCTAGGGATGGACAGACCTGTCCATCCCTTTTCCGCTATCTTGCGCTGGAAGGATGCCGCGAAATCCGGAGTACTGCTTCCGCTCTCCAGCTCCTCTTTGCAGAACCGGATAACCTCCTGTCTGAACTCCTTCTGTTCTTCAGTGAAACCAAGGTCCATAATGCTCACCCCTTACTACTGGCCTTCAGGCAACCCCAAATCGTGTGTGGCGATGGCACTCTTTGTGTAGGAAGGACTACCACGGGTGAAGTACTGTATTGCATCGAACTCATAGTGCCAGCCCATTGCGCCACCGAGCGGTGCATGTTCTGCTCCACGTCGTAGCTGCCCGCTCAACCCCAGTAATTGCATGGCGACACTATTGAACTTCAGCCATGATTCAACATTAAATACCCTGGCTACTGATGCAATGTGAGACAGGTCAAGCCCACGGGTTTCCATCCAGGCCATGCGGTAGCAAAGTGTGCGCATCGCCCTGATGTTGGTGGCCATTTCCGCCAGCTTCCGGCGGGCCGTCGGGCTCTGGCTGAGCAAGCGTCCGTCCCTCCTGGTGCTCCTGGCATACCGGACCAGGTCCTCAAAAGCCCGCCGTACCGCGCCTACCTCGGCGCCCTGTTCTTTGTGCAGATAGAAGGGTTTATCCTCCAGGTAGTAGGCATATCCCCGGTTCTCCTCGCCAATCAGGTTCTCACCGGGCACTTTCACGTCGTCCAGAAAAAGCTGGTTCGTCCTGTATCCACCCATACCCATCAGGGGGCTGATGGTTATTCCCGGAGAGGTGTTCTCCATAACGAACAAGCTCAGGCCTCTTTCGGCAGGGGCGTCAGGGTCAGTCCTGGCCATCAGCAACGTGTGCTTGAGAACGTGGGTGGTGGTTATGAACATCTTCTGGCCATTGACCACGTAGTGGTCGCCGTGGCGTACGGCCCTGGTCTGAACCCTGGTTACATCAGTGCCGGCTTCCGGTTCGGTATAGCACTGGCCGAATGCTTCGCCTCCTGCCAACCGGGGGAGCCATTTCTTCTTCAGTTCCTCACTGCCATGCTTGAGGCAGATTCTCCCGAAGAGATTAAACGAACGACCGTAGAGGCCAAGTGGTACCGGAGCCTGACGATAGGCCATCTCTTCATTGAAGATGACACGGCAAACGGCATCCCGTCCCAGACCGCCGTACTCCTGGGGGATGGACAGACCCAGCCAGCCCTTCCCGGCAACCTTCTGGATAAAGGCAGGTGAACTCGCCGGTGCTACCGCTTCACCGGGCAGCTCCGCATCGCAGAAGTCAATGACCTCCTGCCTGAATTTCTCCTGCTCTTCAGTGAATCTAAAGTCCATTCGTGTCCTTCATGACGGTTTCGTGTTTGTCCGTGAGTCTCCAATGGTCATCGTGCTAGAGAGCCAGTAGTGTAATAGATGCGGGGGTGCGGATAACAGCACAGACAAATATCTCCAGTGCCAACTTTCAATAGTTAGGTTACAGTTCCGCTCCTGTGGCTGTCAAGTGCCGCTATGCCTGAGGTAGTGTAAGGTATTGTGCGTAAAAAGAGAGGGACGTATTCTTCCGGCAGGTCATACCAGCGTGAACTCGATTGTGTCCCCGTCCTGCAGGTTGAGAGTGTTTCGCAGATGGTGGGGGCTGACCAGTTCCGCATTGATGCCGGGGCGGTCGACCCACGTGAAGCAGAGAATACAACCGGGGTACTCATCAGCGATTACTATCCGACCGTAGTGCATACCCTGCTCGCCATCGAAGTCTATCCCCAGTGCACGAAGGTCCATCTGCGGCATGCCTAGCTCTGCAGAGGAATTGTAGCTCAGAAGGGACAGGTCGAAGACTTCGGTAAGGTCTATATTCATCGTCCCCGGTATGACGGTAAGCCCGGTCAGTTGACGGAACCCTTCCAGGACGCCGGGGACAGACATCTCCCCCGCGCCTGCCCCACGCCCTGTCCTGACTATACCCCTGTGGACCTGTTTTTCTTCCATCCGGTACACCGTCCTGCAATCCGCTCATGTAGATTGTACCATGTGTGAAGTCAGGATGCTCCGTGTTCGGGTAGAGGGGGTGTCAGGTGATACCCGGGTCAACACCCCCGGAGGGATGCTTCCCCTACCTATGCTATACTACCCTCACTTATGGACCGCATGAACACCCTGCCTGATAAACCAACCCAGGCGATACGCCGTCGCATATTCCGGCTGCACCCGAACGTGTTCTTCCTCGGCATCGTTAGCTTGCTGACCGACGTCAGCAGCGAGATGATATTCACCCTGGTGCCGCTCTTCCTGCGTAACGTACTCGGCTCGCCAACAACTATAGTCGGCCTCGTAGGGGGGATTTCGGAAAGCGCCGACGCTCTCTTCCGGATAGTAAGCGGCTGGGTTAGCGACCGTATCGGGCAGCGCAAGCTACTGGCGGTGCTAGGCTACAGCATCTCCACCCTTGTCAAGCCCTTCATGTACCCGGCGTCAAGCTGGGGGGCCGTCCTCGCCATCCGCTTCGGTGACCGCATCGGCAAGGGTACGCGCAGCTCTTCCCGTGACGCGCTCATCGCGGACTCCATTACCGCTTCCGAGCGGGGTCGGGGATTCGGATTGCATCGGACAATGGACACCACCGGTGCCGTCATTGGGCTGGCTATTGCCGCCCTAATTGTCTACCTCGTTCAGGGTGGTGGGTACCAGCTTGAGCAAGACACCTACCGCTGGCTGGTTGTCATCGGCTCGATACCGGCGGTGTTGGCCGTGCTCGTGCTGGCAACAATGGTCCACGAGCGGGGAGGACGGACTGCCGGCAGGAACTTAACC
>DAOUVG010000009.1 GCA_030667735.1 Dehalococcoidales bacterium | reverse complement strand
CACTGAGGACAGTGGCGTGTCGTTCAGAATGACAGTGGGATGGCAAGGAGATTGCTTCGTCGCGAAGGCCGAGATTCTGCGCCACTGAGGACAGTGGCGTGTCGTTCAGAATGACAGTGGGATGGCAAGGAGATTGCTTCGTCGCGAAGGCCGAGATTCTGTCGACACGCTTCTTGCAATGACATGGCGGGGGTCTCAGAATGATGAGGTGGTTGGGGGTAAGCAGAGGGGAGTCATAGAGGGATGGGGTTATCCAGATAAGAAAGCGTGGTATCATGATACTGGGGAGTAACAATGATTAACATAGGCGTGGACCCGGTAGCCTTCACAATTGGAGCGGTAAGCATCCGCTGGTACGGGATATTCATTGCCCTGGCAATTGTCTGGTTAGTGGCCTGGATGACGTGGCAATCGAGGCGAGGGGCCAGGATTACCTACGACACCGTGTTTGCCGCAGCGCTGGTGGGCATTCCTTCGGGCGTAATTATTTCCAGGCTGCTCCACGTGTTTGACCTGTGGGACCACTATGTGCAGAACCCGGGGGAGATAATCGGTGCCGGAGGGCTGACTGCCTACGGTGCGGTACTGGGTGCGTCCCTGGGTATCTGGGTCTACTGTAGAATTGCCAAGGTAAAAATCGGCTACTTCTTTGACCTGCTGGCTCCGGCGGTGATAGTAGCGCAAGCGGTAATAGGCAGGACAGGCTGCGTACTTAACGGCTGCTGCTTCGGCGACGCCTGCTCCCTGCCCTGGGCGATTACGTACACCGACCCTGACAGCCTCGGCTTCGGCGTCGGTGCCGTGCACCCCACGCAGGTCTACGAAATCATCTTCGGCCTGATAGTCTTCGGGGTGCTGGTGAAGTTGAAGGGCCGGTTTAAGCCAGCCGGCTCGCTTTACCTCATCTACCTCGGGCTCTACTCCGTGTGGCGTATTGGCATCGATTTCCTGCGTCCCGGGACCTCGTTCCTTTTTGGTCTCCATCAGGCCCAGGTTATCGGCGTCATCGTGCTCCTGATAGTTATCCCGGTACTGGTGTACCGGACACGCTGGATAAGTACCAAAGAACAGCTGACACAAGAAGAAGAACAGCTAATGCAAGAACAGGAGGAATCAAATGGATGACCTTGCTATTCTGACAACTGTTATCTGGGCGGGCTCTTTTGCCGTGGTGGCTGTGGACTCGGCGGCGCGCGGAATCAGTCCCTGGTTCTGGCGCTTTGCCTCCCTTTTCGGTGGCCCACTGGCACTGGTGGCCTACGGCATTGTCCGAGAGATGGGCGGCAAGCAGGGTACGAAGAGTTGAATCTTCACAAGGCTTTTACCGATTGGCTTCGGTGAGATGAAGGGGGAGCCCTGATATCCATGTGCTCCCCCGGAGAACGCGGATGAGGCGGACGGTCATTCTTTGCTTCGCTTCGTGCCATTCAGAATGACGTGTGGGCTGCGCCCATGCGGCAGGGGGAAGGAGGCATAGATGAATCGACAGATAACAATAACCGTCGGGGAAATAGAGGTGGACGCCCGGCTCAATGAGACCAATACCGCCGCTGGCGTCCTTGATATCCTTCCTGTCACCGCCACAATCAACCTCTGGGGAGAAGAGATATACTTCTTGATACCCCTGGCGAAGGAAGAGGAAAACGCCCGGGAGATAGTCGACGTGGGAGACATTGCCTACTGGCCGAGCGGACAGGCAATGTGCATCTTCCTGGGCAGGACGCCAATCAGCCAGGGTGACGAACCCAGGGCAATCAGCCCCGTGAATGTGATTGGCGGCATCAGTCCGGAGGGTGTGACAGGGCTACTCGGCGCGGCTAAACAGGGAGACAGAATCACAATACGGAGGTAGCTACGTGGAGGTACTTGAAGCAATCCGGACGAGAAGGAGCATCAGGAGCTACAGGAGCAACCCGGTGCCGGAGGAGTTGATAACGAAGGTCCTTGAAGCGGGCCAATGGGCAGCCTCGGCAAGCAACGCACAGCCGTGGAGTTTTGTGGTTTTCACGGACCCCGAGGTCAAGCGCCAGGTGACGCGGGGCTTCGCCTACGGCTGGTTTCTGGACGAGGCACCGGTGGGAATCGTGGTTGCCGTGAACCCGAATGGGTCAACCTGCCCAATCCAGGACGGCTCTCTGGCGGTAGGCAACATGATGCTGGCGGCACACGCGCTGGGGCTGGGCACCTGCTGGATAAATCCCGGATTCCAGGATGACCGGGTAAAAGAGGCCCTGGAAATCCCCCGTGACTGGCGACTGATATGTGCCCTATCGCTCGGTTACCCGTCGGAATCCCCTGACAAGCTCCGGAAAAAACTGAAAGACATTGTCTTCACGGAAAAGTGGGGAACCAGCTTCAACCCACAGGCTGCGACGTAACATACTACTCCACCGGCTGTATGCTGGTATTCGGCACACCAGCCGGTGTGGATGGGGAGAGGGTCTAGTGGTCACGTCCCTCATTCAACAGTGGCTGTGTCCAGCAGGTTGAGTCGTAGCGTGGCCCGCCCACCCCAGTGGTCCATCTCCATGTTATGGACGATGTCCAGAAGCGCAGACACTTTCGGTAGCTCTTTGCCCATCCCGAAACCGACCGCGTCCCAGATAACGCCATCCTGCCTCAGCTTGAGCCGGATGTGGTCACCACTGTTGCCCATGGTACGGGAGTCAACCACCTCAACCCTGCGAGTAAGGAACGTGGGCAGCGGATTGCCCTGACCGAAAGGTGCCAGTTGCTGGATGGACTCGTAGGCATCACCGGTGAGTTCCGACAGGGCGACCTCGGCATCGATATCCAGCCTGGGACGCAGGTCAACCCCGGCCAATTGTTCGGCTGCCATTTCCAGAAGCCGCTCCCGTAACTGGGGCAGGCTGCGTGTCGGTATGATGAAACCGGCGGCCCGAGCATGTCCTCCGAACTGAGAGAATAGGCCGCCACACTTGTTCAACGCTTCAATAATGTTGAATTCAGAAATGCTGCGACAGCTACCACTGCTGGTCCTCTTGCCGACACTGACGACCACCGCCGGCCGGTAGAACTCCTCCGAGAGCCTGCCGGCAACCAGCCCGGAGATTCCGGCGGGATAACGCTCATCACCAACCATCAGCAGCGGCAGGACTCCCTGGGCGTACACCTGCTCCCTGGCCTCGGTCACCGCCTTGCCGGTCAGTTGCTGCCGCTCCACGTTCTTCCTCTCCAGCCATGCCGTCAGTTGCTGTGCCCTTTCAGGTGAGTGCGTCATCAGCAGCTCGTAGCTGGGCAGGGCGTGTTCCATCCGGCTGGCAGTGTTCAGTCTGGGAGCGATGACCCAGGAGATGTTCTCCGAGACAAGATTACCTTCCACCAGGCTGGACTGCGCTATCATCTCCCTGATGCCGAGACGCGGAGCGGTGTTTAGCTGTTTCAGACCTTCTTTTACCAGGTACCGGTTCTCACTGAGCAGCGGCACCATGTCCGCCACCGTTCCCAGAGCTACCAGGTCTAACACGCCATTAAGGAGTTGTTCCCGGCCCAGACTGAGAAGCAAGGCCTGGAGTAATTTATAGGCGACACCAACCCCGGCCAGTTCTGAAAACGGGTACTCCGAACCCGGTAGTTTGGGGTCAACTACCGCCACTGCTGGCGGGATTTCGTCCGGAGGGACGTGGTGGTCGGTTATGACAACATCCAACCCCATCCGGCGCGCCTTCCTGACCGGTACCAGACCGGTAATCCCGCAGTCCACGGAAATCACCAGGCTTATGCCTTCCCGATGCAGCTTTTCCAGGACACCCGTCTTCAGTCCGTGTCCTTCACCGACTCGACTTGGTATGTACGGAACGACCTTACCGTCCAGGAGACTCAGGCCCTGGACAAGGAGGGCGGTTGCCGTGATGCCGTCGGCATCAAAGTCGCCATAGATGGCAATGTTCTCCCCGGAAAGCAGGGCCCGGTAGACCCTGGCCACAGCCTGGTGCATGTCAGGCAGCAGGAAGGGGTCACTCGACAGCCTCTCATCTGCAGTAATGAATGTTTCCAGCCGGGATGGCTCGGCAATACCGCGGTTGTAGGCGAGCTGCGCAATCAGCGGGGAAAAGCCGGCGGACATGACAGGGAGTTTATCCGGGATTGGCGGCAGAAGATTCCAGCGCTTATGTTTCAATCCTACGCACCACGGAATTCCTGGAAGACAAGCACCGAATTGTGCCCCCCGAAGCCAAAGGAATTGGACATGGCACTGGAAATCCTGGCCTCACGCGCCTGGTTGGGCACGTAATCAAGGTCACACTCGGGGTCGGGATTATTATAGTTAACCGTTGGCGGTATTACGCCGGTATTGATGACCTTGATACAGACTGCCCCCTCAATAGCACCGGCTGCTCCCAGCAGGTGCCCCGTCATCGACTTGGTGGAGCTTATCGGGACACTGTGGGCGTGGTCGCCGAAGACCGTCTTTATCGCCATCGTCTCCACTTTGTCGTTCAGAGGCGTTGAGGTACCATGAGCGTTGATATAGCCTATTTCAGATGGTGCCAGCCCTGCCTTTTTCAGCGCCATCCACATTGCCCGGGCGGCTCCTTCACCGTCCTCTGACGGCTGAGTAATGTGAACGCCATCACTGCTGGCACCGTAACCGGTAATCTCGGCGATGATTCGTGCCCCTCGTTCGCGGGCAGAGGTAAGGTCTTCCAGGACCAGGATTGCAGCCCCCTCGCCAATCACGAATCCGTCCCGCTCGGCATCAAATGGGCGCGATGCCTGCTGCGGGGCCTCATTACGGGTAGAAAGGGCACGGTTGGCGCTGAATCCGGCGACACCTATCGGGGTGATGATTGCCTCGGAACCACCGGCGAACATAGCCTCGGCATCGCCCCGCTTGATAATCTCGTAGGCGGTGCCGATGGCATCGGAGCCGCTGGAGCAGGCCGAGGTAGGACAGAAGTTCGGACCCCTGGCCCCGAGTGTTATTGACACCTGGGCGGAAGCCATATCGGCAATCATCATCGGCACCAGGAACGGGCTTACCCTGTCCGGTCCCTTCTCAATCAGTATTCTCACCTGCTCCGACATTGTCAACAGACCGCCAATGCCGCTGCCTATGAGGACGCCGATGTTCCCCCTGTTGGTATCATCGATTTCCAGACCGGCATCCCGGACCGCCTGCACGCTGGCAGCGACCGCGAGCTGACTGAAGCGGTCCATGCGGCGCGCTTCCTTGCGGCCCATATATTCCATCGGGTCAAACCCTTTGACCTCACCGGCGAACCTGGTCTCCAACGGCGAGGCATCAAACTGGGTTATGTAGTCAATGCCGGACTTACCGGCAACAAGACCTTCCCAGGTGGCGGTAATGTCCAGTCCCAGTGGAGTCAGAGCACCTATTCCGGTAACGACAACCCTGTTGCCAGTATAATTCACCAAACCGCACCTCCCGTCCCTTCGTACCTCTACGATGTGATACCGCCGATATCGTATATCGGGTGATGTTTGATATCAGTGGCTCACGCCCAGTATAATGGATTGTACGGCTGACCGTCAATTCTGCCGCGTAGCCGGGTTCCGATACTAAACAATCCCCGTCAGCAACCCCGAAATGGTAGGACCGCTTCATGAGAATCGCCCTGGACACCCTGGGCTGCAAACTGAACCAGGCGGAGACGGAGCTCCTGTCCCGGGAGCTTACCTGTGCCGGACACGAAATCGTTTCACGCACAGGACCGGCCGATGTCTACATACTCAACACCTGTACTGTGACCCATGTTGCGGATAGTAAGTCACGGCACCTGTTGAGGCAGGCCCGGCGGCGCAACCCCGATGCCCTGATAGTAGCCGCGGGCTGTTATGCACAGCGAGCGCCCACAGAGCTGGCCCGTCTCAATGGAGTGGACCTGATTATCGACAATGACCGGAAGATGGGTTTACCGGGACTTTTGGCAGACCTCGGCTATACTGCAAGCCCTGCGGTCCCAGAGGAAACACCGCTACGGCAATCCCCGGCACTGAGGACACGCAGCTTTGTCAAAATCCAGGACGGCTGCACCAGCTTCTGCACCTACTGTATCGTGCCCCTGGTCCGTGGCAGTGAGGCCAGCCTGCCCGCTGACGAGGTAGTGGCCGAGGTTGTGCGCCGCACCGCCGAGGGTTACAAGGAAGTGGTCCTCACCGGAACGAAGGTCGGCACATACCGCCATGATGATATCGACCTGCGTGGTCTGCTACAGCGAATCCTGTCCGAGACCGGTGTACCGCGAATAAGGCTTTCTTCTCTCCAGCCCGGGGAGATTGCGCCAGACCTTATCCGGCTCTGGGAGGATGACCGGCTGTGTCCCCATTTTCACCTGTCCCTCCAGAGCGGCAGTGACCCGGTATTGCACCGGATGAAGCGGCACTATCTCACCGGGGATTTCCGGCAGGCGGTATCCCTGATTCAAGAGCGCCTGCCTGATGCCGCCGTCACCACCGATATCATTGTGGGTTTTCCCGGCGAGACCGATGAAGAGTTCGAGGAGGGTTACCGCTTCTGCCGGGAGATGGGATTCGCCCGCACACACGTTTTCCCCTATTCGGTCCGGTCAGGTACGGAGGCTGCAAACCTGCCGAGTCACGTGCCTGAAACGGTCAAGCGACAGCGAACACAGAGAATGCTGGCCCTGGCCGAGGAGAGCACCGGGCATTTCCGGCAGCGCTTCTCCGGCAGGGCGATGACGGTCCTCTGGGAGCAACGCACTGCGGATGGTCGCTGGTCCGGAGTCACACAGAACTATATCCGTACTTACGTGGAGAGTGAAGATGACCTGGCCAACAGGCTACTGCCACTGACACTACCTTAGTCTATTAGTATTAGCGGGAGGTTACATGAGCAACTCTACACACTTTCTAGACCTGTTTTTCTATCCCAGGAACGTCGCTGTGGTGGGTGCGAGCCGCAGTCCACGGTCGAATAACTACTACCTTGCAGAGAACATGGTCAGGCTGGGCTTTCCCGGAAAGGTCTACCCGGTCAACCCCAACGCCACTGAAATCCTCGGGCTGAAGTCTTACCCGAATATTGGGAGCATCGAAGATGATATCGACCTGGCCGTTATCTCGGTCCCGGCCAGGATGACGCTGGATATCGTGCGGGAATGCGTTGCGAAGAAGGTTAAGGGCATAACAATTGTCGCCGGCGGGTTCTCTGAAACCGGCACCGATGGCCGGAAAACACAGGACGAAATCCTTGGCCTGCTTAGAGCAAACGGCATCCGGGCCATCGGTCCGAACGCGCTCAGTCCGGTCAACTCGGCCAATAGCCTGATAATCGGTTTCGCGCCTACTGCCCGAAAGCTGCCCCAGGGAGGGCTTTCCTTCATCTTCCAGTCCGGACTCTACCAGCCACGACTGAACTGGCTGGCCTTTGATTTGAACCTCCGCATCAGCAAGCTAATAGACCTGGGTAACAAGATGGACATCAACGAGGTTGATGCCCTGGAGTACCTTGCTCAGGACGAAGATACCCGCGTAATCGCGCTGCACATGGAGAGTATTGCCGGTGACGCTCGCCGGTTTATGAAGGTGTTACGGGAAACAACACCGCACAAGCCGGTCATCGTCCTCAAGTCGGGCCGGACTGCTGCCGGGGCCAAAGCGGCGTCCTCCCACACGGCGGCGATAATGAAGTCCAGCGATACTGTGGTCGATGCTGCCCTGAGACAGGCCGGGGCAATCCGCGTGCACGGATTGGACGAATTCTTTGACCTTGCCAAGGCCTTCGAGTATCTGCCGCCACTGAAGGGGAACCGTGTGGCTATTGCTACCTTCTCCGGTGGTGAGGGCGTGCTTACTACCGATGCCGCCGAGCTCAACGGGCTGGCCGTGGCAGAGCCGGGTGCGGTAACGCGGCAGATGCTGGTCAAGATTTTCCCGCCCTGGGAGATTCCTCTGAACCCGTTTGATACCGGTGTTACCGGGCAGTTGCATAGTGGCGTGGACGTTGCCGGAGAGTTCATCATGGCGGTTGCGGACGACCCCGCTGTGGACTGCGCGGCGATACAGATAGGCGGCGGGCCGTGGCTGACAGGGCAGACCGATAAGGAGAAAAAGGAGGGTGCCTCCAAGCGGAACGATAACGCTATCACACCGTTTCTCAACCTTGTCGCCCGGGGCAAGACAGTGGTGACCTGGACCGTGGACCCCGGCAATAAGGGCGGGCAGACACAGCAACTGGAAGAAAACGGGATACCGGTCTATCCGTCAGCAGAGCGTGCCGTCAGGGCACTGGGGGCGGTGTGGAGGTATGGGAGGATAAAAAACTCTTCATAGCCTGGACGGTATTCCCCCAGACCACGAACCAGCCTCCGTCAGCCTCCGCCATTCCTCCCCTTCTCCACCTTCGCCGGGATGCGGTACTCACAGGGCACGTCGGTCTGGCACAGACCGCAGCCGAAGACGGATTTTTCGTCGTCATACTGCTCCGGAACCGGAAGGTAGCCAATCTCACGCAGGTAGCCCATGCACTTGGCCTTGCTGTGGCCTTCCTCGGTGATAGCGCCGGCAGGGCAGCGGGCGATGCAGGCCTTGCAGCTACCGTCCGCGTAGAACAGGCAGTTTGAGAGGTGGTCGGTATAGGTCCTGCCGCTGGGTGGGAGGGGCAGGTCGGTGACCACGCTGCCACAGCGGTGGGCGATACCGCGTTTCGTGATAAAACCATCGGACAGGCTGAAGGTCCCGTGACCGGCGGCATAGGCGGTGTGCCGTTCGGACCAGTTGGAGAAAAGCCCTACCTGCTCATTAGACATGGTACGGAAGTAGGGCTGCAACGGCGGCGATATCGCCAGGGCACCAACCTCGGTCAGCACCTCCACCACGTGCTTCCGCACGGCATCGTTGAACTCCTCGCCGTAGTAGCGGGTATGTGACCACCGTCGGGAAGGCACCTTATTCTCCGGGCGGTTGGAACTGCGGGTCTCCCCGGTAATCGGCAGGACCCAGCTTATTACGGAAATTCGGGCCGGCAGGTCCTCGATAGTCCGGTCAAGACCCTGTGCCAGTGCCTCGCGCGGGGTGAGATGGGCGGCATCGATAACCGTCTTGTACTGGTCGTAGAGAGGGTCGTCACCATCGGCAAACCGTACCAGCGGCTCATCGAAGACGACAAGTTCCCGTGTGGATGGCATCCGGTTCAGCGGGCTGGTGCTGACAAACGCTTTGATATCGGTCTCAATCGCCTGCGCCGGTTCCTTCTGGAATTGCTCCCGTTTCTCCGGTGACAGCATCGTTATCTCTCCTTGTCCCTTGTCTCGTCATTCTGAGCTGAGATTCTTCGTTCAGTTGCGCTTTACTCAAAATGACAGTTGTGCCAGACTTCTCATCCGATATTTGATACCGAATTCTACAATACTGAGTGAGGCTGCCGCAACCAGAGCCTGAAGGTGTTGATATCGGCGTCACCTTCAGAGGGCATTATGTTATAATTAAGTACTTAGGGAGGTTGTTATGCCAGAGTTTGACCTACAAGAGTTTGTCCAAACCACGGAGAGAATCAGGGCGAAAGCACTGGAAGAAGGCAGGTTGCTGCACAATCCACCGAACAGAGAACTGGAGCAACTCGCAGCCAGAGAACCGGAAGTCCACCGGACATCATACGGCAACCTGGTAGCGGATAGCGAGCCGATGTCGCGGGCGGCGGCGTTCACCAAGAACAGTGTCGACCACCGTTTCGGCAAGGCAGAGCGGGAACTGCTCTATCAGACCGAAACGGTCCTCAGCCAGAAGAGGCTGGTCTCGGTAGATAGAATCGTGGGCAACAGTCGCAGCAATACCATCGTCCGTCTGACAGTTCCCGAGGAGTTCGCTCACGTTGCCTTCGGGGGAAAGAACCTCTTTATCCCGGCAAGGGGAAGGATAGAGCGTCCGGACTACGAAATCATCATGTTCCGGGACGAGGCTTTTGAGGAGAATAAGTCCAAGCCTCTTCCCCAGAAGGACATCACGATACGGTTGGCCATGCTCGATGACGGTCGTGTCATCAAGATAGTGCGCAACAGCAACTACATTGGCGAGTACAAGAAAGGGGTGTTTGCCGCCGAAGACTGGACGGCCAAGACCAGGCGTGGCGGTATTTTCCTGCACACCGGCTGTCGGGAGGACTATCTCCAGTCATCTCACGGTGAATACCACACCACCCGGTCATTACTGATTGCCCTCAGTGCTAGCGGTAAGACGACAACCACCGGGCGGGTGCTGGCCCGAAAGGGCAAGGAAAAGTCTTGGCTGGTGCAGGATGACGGTGGCACCCTGATGCCGGACGGCTCTTTTTACGGCTTTGAGATGGGCGGGCTTTTCGTCAAGACGGAGAATGTGAATCCCGGAGAGCAGGAGGAAATATACTATGGCCTGCTGCGACCGGAGACTTTCGGGGAGAATATCCACATAACCGAAGACGGTGACTTCGATTTCTACAACCTGGCGAGCACATCGAACGGAAGAGCCGTCATCCAGAGGCGCGACTTCATGCATGCCAGCCCGTTTATTGACGTTGAACGGATTGACAACCTGATTCTGATTACGCGGGAATCGCAGATGCCGGCACTCTCGAAGCTGAACCTGCAGCAGGCAGTAGCATTTATGACCCTCGGTCAGGCTATGGAGTCGTCGGCCGGAGACCCGACCAGGGTGGGCAAGCTCAAGGCGGAGTTCTTCTACGACCCGTTTGTTGCCGGGAACCGGGCAGACCACGCCAATCTCTTCTACGAGATACTGAGGGGCCTGCCGGACCTGAAGTTCTACATGCTGAATACAGGTGGTGTTGGTGAAGGGCACCTCTATAAGGACATCCAGATAGAACATACACTGGGAATCCTGGACTCCCTGCTGCGGGGAGGACTGGAAGACTGGGTGGACTCACCTACCGGCCTGCAGGTCCCGGCAGCGGTGAGGGCTGTCGACGATATCTACTTCCACCCGGAGAGACTATATTCCGCGAGCGAATTCGAAGAGGGCCAGCAGAAGCTTTATAAGTTCCGACGCACAGCCATCGAGAAGGTCGGTGATGGGCTGCATCCGGACATAAGACGTATCTTTGAGTAGGCCCACTTAAGAAAGTGGGGTTAGTAGTGAGGCTACCTGCCGGTACCAGTGTCCCGGAGGGGTGTCAGGGACACTGGTACCATTTCAGGAACAAAATACGGGAATCCGGTGCTGCATAGGCCTGATGGAGGAGTGTATCAGACCTCGCGAGCGGGCCGGCATTACTTCTTGCGCTCCGTGTTCTTCTTTTTCTCTTCCCTTGCCTTGAGCTTGAGCAGTTGGAAGACTGTCTTGGCTTTTCCCGCTATGACGAAACTCTCCATCAACTGCCCAGCCTCTACTTCTGATTTACCGTTATCTAAATCTATCACTCAGTCATAAAGAGCGGCATAAATGTCCTAAACATTTCATAAAGGTTTTATTAAGGTTTTATAAAGGTTCACAGCCATCTCAGCCATTGATTGGCGGGGATGTAAGTGATAGAATCTGCCCAGTGCCTGCAAAGAACGTAAGGCATGGCACCAGAATGCTGTGTGACAGGAGCATCAGATGACAGACCCACGGATTGAGAAACTGGCTGACCTGCTGGTCAACTACTCGGTAACGGTACGACCCGGTGACAAGGTCATTATTAACGGCGAGACTATCGCCGAACCATTGCTCAAGGCAATCTACACCCGGGTGCTCCAGGCAGGCGGGCACCCCACCATGATGCCCGTACTCCCGGGACTGGATGAGCTGCTTTTCCGTAATGCCTCCGATGAACAATTGCAGCATGTGCCCGAATGGCTGAAACTCATCGTGTCTACCTGTGACGTACGAATATCCATCATCGCAGAGGAGAACACCAAAGCCCTGAGTGGCATCGACCCGGCAAAGATGGTGCTGTACAGCCAGGGACGGACGGAACTCATGGAGACATCCATGCGGCGCTCGGCGGCCAAAGAGCTGCTCTGGACGGTAGCCCTGTTCCCCACCAATGCCTGCGCCCAGGATGCCGAAATGAGCCTCAGCGAGTACGAGGACTTCGTGTATAGCGCCTGCATGCCCGACCCCAACGACCCGGTTGCGTACTGGCAGCGCTTTTCTGCCTGGCAGCAGAAGATAGTTGACTGGCTCAAGGGAAAGGAACGTGTACACGTCATTGGACCGGAGACCGACCTCCGGCTGAGCATAGCCGGACGTAACTTTGAGAACTGTGACGGTCGTTTCAATATGCCGGACGGCGAGGTCTTCACCGGACCCGTGGAGGACAGCGTTGAAGGGCACGTCTGCTTCTCCTACCCGGCAATTTACGGGGGGCGGGAGGTCACCGGCGCACGACTCTGGTTCGAGGGTGGTAAAGTGGTGAAGGCCACAGCCGACAAGAACGAGGACTTTCTGCTGAAGACAATCGATACCGACGAAGGTGCGCGGCGGGTTGGTGAATTCGCCATCGGCACCAACGAGGGGATTGCGCACTTCACCCGCCAGATATTATTCGATGAGAAGATAAGCGGCAGCTTTCATATGGCGTTGGGTGCCGGCTATCCGGAGACGGGCAGCCAGAACAAGTCCGCCATCCACTGGGACCTTATCTGCGACCTGCGTGACGGCGGCGAGATATGGGTGGACGACGAACTCCTGTACCAGAGCGGCAAGTTTGTGATTAATTTCTAGACAGAGCGGTCCATCGTTGAGTCAAACGTCTGCGTCGCGCCAGCCCACCCTACCCCTCCGAAAAGCCACGAATATCCCGGACATAATCAGGATACCACCGATTATCTCGGTAAGTGTCGGTACCTCGTCCAGTATGGCAAAGGCCAGGGCGGTTGCCAACACCGGCTCACCGAGGACGGCGATAGTCACCAGCGTTGCCGAGACGAAGCGAAGCGACCAGTTCAGCGACGTGTGTCCGATGAGTTGCGGTACCACCGCCAGCAGGACAAGCATCAGGTATGTAGTCGACGAGTAGCCGAAAAGGGAATGACCGAAGGCAAGTGCCGCTACCAGCAGCAATACGGCAGCGGAGCTATAGGTCAGCGCTGTGTAGCTCAGTATCCCGATGTTCTGCCGCAATCGGCGCCCGATGAGCAGGTATCCGGCCACCGCCAGGGCACCAAGCAGGGCCAGCACTCCCCCCAGTAGAGGCTGCGGTCCGAGCCGCCAGTTGCCATAGCCGATTAAGACTGCCCCGACCAGGCACACTACGATACCAAGAATGCCCTGCCTGCCCAGCCTCTCCCGGAATAGCAGGTACGAGGCGATGGCCACGAAGATGGGGTTGGCCGTTACCAGCACTACCGAACTTGCCACCGACGTGTAGCTTAGCGAGGCAATCCACAGACCGAAGTGCAGCGCCAGGAAGGCCCCGGAGAGCATTGCCAGAAGAACATCCTGCCTCGACAGGCCACGCAGCTCCTGTCTCGACCGTATCCAGGCCGTCGGTGCAACCACCAGGGAAGCCAGGCAGAGCCGGTAAGCAGCGATAACCAGGGGCGGTGCCTCCGCCAGGCGGATGAATATGGCGGCGAAGGAAACCGATATTACTCCCAGGGCCAGGACTGCATACTTACGGGTCATCGTGGCTACATACTAGCCGAAGACCCGCCTGAAATCCACCCTGTTCGGTAAAAGTCTTTTTTGACGCAACACGCCCCGTTCCAGCAACACTCCAGCCCTGTCATTGCGAGGAGCATTGCGACGAAGCAATCTTGCAGTCTCCTTCCAGATTGCTTCGCTTCGCTCGCAATGACAGAAAAGGCTCTATTTACTGTGAGGAACACAGTGACAGGCCGCTGGTTTCAGCGGCGCGCAATCTGGCAAGGGATGAGACTGCTTCGGCCTGCTGGCAAAGCCAGCAGGTTTGCTCGCAATGACACATCAATTACAGGCCCTGAACTGGTTCAGGCACTTGCGCAACTACCCCGCCAGCCAGTAAAGTGAAGTAGCAGGATTGCATCAATTGTGGTGAGGACGGACAACATGCTCGAAGTGCTGGATAACATACCGGTCACGCTGGAGCCGGAGAAAGTGATGAAACGACTACGTGTGCGCGGTCGTGAAGCACAAATGGAAGAGATGGCGCGGGAGTTGATTGACATTGCCCTGCCGGTTGCCCGACCCAGGGCGGTCTACGCAGTCTCGCCAATCAATGACCGAACCGATAACACCGTAGACATTGATGGTGTCCGCCTTACCAGCCGCGTGCTGAGAATCAACCTGGACAAGGTGAACCGTGTCTTCCCCTATGTCGCTACCTGCGGCCGGGAAATGCACGAATTGACCGTACCATCCACCGACGTGCTCAAGGCGTACTGCCTGGACATCATCAAGATGATGGTCCTGGGCTCGGCAATGACCTACCTCACCAAATACATAGACAACCGATACCGGCCGGGCGAGATGTCTCACATGAACCCGGGGTCACTGGAAGACTGGCCATTGACACAGCAAAAGGAGCTGTTCTCCATCCTCGGTGACGTCGAGGCGGCTGTCGGGGTCACTCTGACCGAGGGCATGGCCATGGTGCCCACCAAGTCTACATCCGGGATATACTTCCCCACCGAAATCCGGTTCGAGAGCTGCCAGCTCTGTCCCAATGAGGGCTGTATCGGCCGGAGGGCCCCGTACGACCCTGACCTGGCCAAACAGTACAAGAGGACCACACACCAACCTGAACCCGGGACTTAAAGGAGTTAATAAAGAGATGCCGCCTCTTTACAAATCATTCCCCTTCCCCTTTAATATAGGGAAGGAACTACAGAGGATGAGGTCCCACTTTTCAGTGAGGAGCAAATATCATGGAAAAAGCAATCGAGGAACTGCGGGCGAAGGGCAAAGCTGCTAAAGAAGCCTCCCGTCGCCTGGCTTACATTTCCACCGAAATCAAGAACCAGGCGCTGTACAACATCGCCGACGACCTGCTTGCCCGGAAGGACGAGATACTGGCCGCAAATCAGAAGGACTATCGGACGGCCGAGGCATCAGGTATGGACACCGCCATGCTGGACCGCCTGATGCTTGATGAAAGCCGACTTGAGGGTATCGCCGGAGACGTACGGGCTGTCGCTGCTCTGCCCGACCCCGTTGGTGAGACCTACGACATGCGTACTCTACCCAACGGCCTTATCATCGGCAGAAGGCGGGTGCCCCTCGGTGTTATCGGTTCGATGTACGAAAGCCGCCCTAATGTCACCGTGGACATCTCGGTACTCTGCCTAAAATCGGGCAACGCCGTCATCCTACGGGGGGGCAAAGAAGCACTCAACTCCAACATTGCCCTAGCCACTGTTGTCCAGGACGCTGTTACCCGCGCCGGTGTCCCCGAGGGCGCCGTCCAGTTCATCGACAATACCGACCGTGAACTGGTCAATCACCTCCTCAAGATGAACGACTTTATTGACATGTTCATACCGCGCGGAGGGGAAGGACTTATCCGGCACGTAATAGACACCGCCACCATGCCCGTGGTCAGTGGCGGCATCGGGGTGTGCCATACATATATCGACAGCAACGCTGACATCGAAAAGGCGACACCTATTGTGTTCAACGCCAAGGTGCAGCGCCCCACTGTCTGCAACGCCCTCGATACCGTCCTTGTCCACGCGGATATCGCCGAGCGCTCCCTGCCACCGATGGCAGCAGAACTGGGTAAGGCAGGAGTAGAGATACGCTGCGACCAGCGGGCCCTGGCCATCCTGAAATCGAATGAGTCGCTGAAGCTAACCGCAGCCACGGAGGAGGACTGGGGCAAGGAGTTTCTGGCACTGATTGCCGCCGTGAAGGTGGTCGATTCCCTGGACGAGGCACTGGAGCACATCCGCACCTACGGCTCGGGGCACTCCGAGGCCATCATCACCGAGGACTACAGTGCCGCCATGCGCTTTCTCGACGAAGTGGACGCCGCCTGTGTCTATATCAATGCCAGCACGCGCTTCACCGACGGCGGTCAGTTCGGCCTCGGGGCGGAAGTGGGTATCAGCACCGGCAAAATGCACGCCCGTGGGCCGCTGGGTCTGAAGGAACTGACTACCTACAAGTGGATAATCTTCGGCAGCGGGCAGGTCAGGGCCTAGCCGCCTACTTCTTCTTTAACGTCTCTATGACCGCCTGCTGCGCCTGGAATAGCTCACTGATGCCCTTTTCCGCCAGGGACAGCAGGAAGTCGATTGTATCCTTGCTGAATGGCTTACCCTCGGCGGTACCCTGCACTTCGACGAACTCGCCCTGGCTGGTCATCACCACGTTGAAGTCAACCTCGGCATTGAAATCCTCGTCGTAACAAAGGTCGAGAAGCCTCTGGCCGTGCGCCACCCCGACACTTATGGCCGCCACGCCGCTCCTGAGCGGCAGGGATGATACCAAGCCCATCCTGACCATTGTCGCCAGCGCCTGGTAAAGGGCAACGTAGGCACCGGTAACAGCGGCCGTCCTGGTACCGCCATCGGCCTGAAGAACATCGCAGTCCAGGTAGAGAGTCCTCTCACCCAGCTTCGCAAGGTCAACCACCGCCCGCATCGAGCGCCCGATAAAGCGCTGTATTTCCTGGCTCCTGCCGGCGATTCTGCCCCGGGTGGAATCCCGCTCAGAGCGGGTGACAGTTGCCCGTGGCAGCATCGAGTACTCCGCTGTGACCCAGCCGGTACCCCTACCTCTGAGAAAACCGGGGACTCTGTCTTCAACGCTAACCGAACACAGCACCCGGGTCTGTCCCAACTCCATCAACACCGAGCCTTCGGCGAAGCTCTGGTACCCCGGTGTGATTTGCACCGGTCTCAACTGGTCATAAGTACGCCCGTCAGCTCTTTTCACGTTGAAGTTTCCTTTCCCGGTGATAACTGCCAAAGTATAGCATTCATTCCGGGTGCTGGCAATCTGGTGAACTCGCCCAGCACGTTGGCAGCAGCCCTTTTGTTACCTGCAAGTCATCATGAGCCAAATCCTGGTACTCAGTTGCAGACATACCAGCTGGTATCTTCTGCGCGGTGAGACCCTTCGGTTTCGGCCTGCTGGCAAAGCCAGCAGGCAAGCTCAGAATGACAGAGAAAAACGGGGAGTCTAAGAGGGGCAAAGCCCCTCTTTAACTATTATTCCCCTTCCCCTTCGATAAGCCGAGAGGTTCGAAAGGTAAAACTTTCGTGCAGGTCTTTCTTCTAGGTCACCGCAGTGACACTTCAGAACTACCACTCCAGCCCACCGATGGGCGAAGTCTCCCCTGAAAGCTATTCTAGCAGCCCTAGATGCTGGGGTGCAAAGACTGCATCGTACGGGT
>DAOUVG010000301.1 GCA_030667735.1 Dehalococcoidales bacterium | reverse complement strand
GGAACCACCGAGTCGCCGTATGGCTTCATGTCAGAAATGTTTTCGCACTACCGATATCGAGTCCGTAGGTGATGCGACCCACTGCACTTTCTTCGAAATGCTGGGCAATTTCAGTGTCGGTGACTACTTCAAGAAAGAGGCCATTAACTGGGCGTGGGAATTCGTTACCGAGTATCTCAAATTACCCACAGAACGGCTCTGGATTAACATCTTTCTGGATGATGACGAGGCGTTCGGTTGCTGGCGTGAGGTTGGTGTTGCGGCGGAGAGGATTAACAGGCTTGGCGAGGAAGACAATTTCTGGGGGCCGGCGGGAAGTTCCGGACCGTGCGGGCCGGACTCTGAGATATTCTATGACTTTGGCGAGGAATTCGGGTGCGGGAAGGTGTCCTGCGCACCGGGGTGCGACTGCGCCCGTTTCACCGAGATATGGAACCTGGTCTTCACACAGTTCGACCAGGATGAAGAGGGGAACCGGACTCCGCTTCCGTCACGAAATATCGATACCGGCATGGGGCTGGAGAGAACCGCCGTTGTCATGCAGGGCAAGACATCAATATATGAAACGGACCTGTTTATGCCCCTGATGGAGCGCATCCAGGAACTGAGCGGTAAGCGTTATGGTGCTGATGCCACTGCCGACCATGCCATGCGTGTTGTTGCTGAGCACGGGCGGGCGGCCACATTCCTGATTGCGGACGGAGTGATGCCCGGTAATGAAGGCCGGGGCTACGTGTTGCGGCGTTTGCTGCGCCGGGCCATGCTCTTCGGTCTGAGGTTGGGACTGGATAAGCCTTTCCTGGGAGAAGTGGCAGCGGTGACAACAGGGCTGATGGGGCATATGTACGCCGAACTTCGGGACAGACAGGACTTCGTATTCCGGGTGATTGAGCTTGAGGAGACCAGGTTCAGCGATACCCTGAAGACCGGGCTGGAAGTGCTGGAGGGCATTATCGAAGGAGCCGGGGGAAAGGGAGATATCTCGGGTGAGGATGCGTTCCGGCTGTATGACACCTATGGGTTGCCGGTGGAGCTTGCCAAAGAGGTGGCTGCGGAGCGCGGTCTATCCGTGGATATGGAAGGCTTTGAACGGGAGATGGCGGCACAGCGGGAGCGCGCCAAGGGTGCTCAGAAGTTTGATATCTCTGATGAAGACCTGGCTGTCATAGCGGAACTGGTCAGCGTCCGTGAAACGCCGTTTGTCGGCTATGACAGTCTGGAGCACCGGTCTCGCGTTATCGGTCTGCTGTCTGATGGGGCATCGGCGGAAGAGTTAACGGAAGGGGACGAGGGCAGCATTATCCTGGAATCCACTCCCTTCTACGGCGAGATGGGAGGCCAGGTGGGGGATACCGGCGAGATACACGGGGAATCGATGCGGTTCGTGGTCACGAACACCGTCCGTATCACAACGGACATTATTGCTCACCGGGGTCATGTGGCCGAGGGTAGTATCACCGTAGGCGACGATATAGAGGCCGTGGTGGATGGAGACCGCAGGCTGGACATCGCCCGTAATCATACTGCCACCCACCTGCTTCAGGCGGCCCTTCGCCAGGTGCTCGGAGATGAGGCCCGGCAGCGGGGTTCGCTGGTAGCGCCGGACCGTATGAGGTTTGACTTCTCCTACCTGACAACGATGCTGCCCGAAGAAGCACAGCGGGTCCAGTCAATGGTCAACGAGAGGATTCGCCAGAACCTGGGGGTCGGGGCAGAGGAGATGTCCTATAAAGAGGCAATCGAGCAGGGCGCAATCGCATTGTTCGACGAGAAGTACGGAGACACTGTCCGCGTCGTGAAGAGCGGAGAGCCTGTTATCAGTGCCGAGTTGTGCGGCGGTACACACGTATTATCGACAGGCCAGATAGGTCCATTTCTGATTACCAGTGAGAGCAGTATCGGTTCCGGACTGCGCCGGATTGAAGCCGTTACCGGCCGGGTGGCTGAGCAGTTGATAGAGCAGCGCCTCTCCGCCCTGGAGAGGATATCCCAATCTGTGGGAGCTTCGCCGGACGAGGCGGAGGAGAAGGTTTCCGGCCTGGTTGCCGAACTGGAAGGCGAGCGAAAAAGAAGCCTGGTCCTGGAGAGGGAGATGTCCCGGAAGGTAGCCGAGGAGTTGCTATCGAGTGCGGAGGTTGTAAAAGGGGTAACCGTGCTGGTGGCGGAAGTACGACCGTTCCCGCAGCAGGTACTTCGCGAGATGAGCGATTTCCTGCGGGACCGACTGAAGAGCGCCATTGTGGTGCTGGGTACGGTGCATGGCGACAGACCGGCCTTTCTGGTTGCGGTGACCCCTGACCTTGTCGAAAAGGGTTACAACGCCGGAGACATAGTAAAACAAGTAGCAAGGGTAACTGGCGGTGGCGGTGGTGGCAAGCCGACAATGGCCCAGGCCGGCGGCAGGGATAAAGACAAGCTGGGCGAGGCACTTCGCCTGGTTAAAGGCCTGCTCTAACAGGGTAATGAAAAACCTTTTCGTTTATACCAGTTGTACACGGCTCATCTTAGCCACAGGGATAAGGCGTACACCAGTGAGAAAATTTTGTTGGATGGAAGCCGAATCAAGGGGGACACCCCCTTGAAATCCCCCTCAAGAGGGGGCGTCCCTCAGAAGGGACGGAACCCCTCTTTAACACCCCAAAACGGTGTGAAGGAAAATTTCCGG
>DAOUVG010000297.1 GCA_030667735.1 Dehalococcoidales bacterium | reverse complement strand
GAGTCGCAACTAGCCAGCGAACTGGCTTCACCGGAGTCGCAACTAGCCAGCGAACTGGCTTCATCGGAGTCGCGACTAGCCAGCGTCTATCTCGCCTTATTGACCTACCCCCTGACCGACAAGGAGGCGGAGGACTTCATCTCACTCCTCAGAGTACCCGGAAGGTCGGCAAAGGTCATGCGGGATAGCCAGCACCTCAAGACCAAACTCAAGCTACTGGCCACTGCCAATCTCGCCCCGAGCCGTATCTATGCCGTTCTTCAGGGCTATACCCCGGCGGCACTGCTCGCTAGCGTGGTAGCTGCCGACTCCCCGGCCGCTAGCCGGAACATCGGGCTATTCTATGGCTGGCTGCGTTACGTCAAGCCGTCCCTGACCGGTAACTGCCTGATACAGATGGGCGTGGCCCCCGGCCCCGGAGTGAAGGAATTCCTTGAACGTTTGCGCGCCGTCAGGCTTGACGGAGAGGTGACCACCCGGCAGGAAGAGCGAGAGCTGGTTACGAAGTGGCTACGGGGACGCGGTTGATTATCGGGCCTGCCTCAGTGTATTCTACAAGTAGTATAACTCTCACATGAGGAAAGCGGCTCTATGAGGTCTTGCGGAGTTTGTGGAATGTCTAAGAGAATTCTATTGATTACCATGATAGTGGTCCTGGCAACGGCCACAGCCTGTTCATCGGGTCTTACCCGTGGCGACCGGACCGGCGACGAAGCCCACGGTTTCCTGCTGCATAGTGCCCAGATTATCGACAAGCTTGATGGGGATACACCCGGCGAGGGAAAAGCCTTTCTTATCGTCAAGTACGAGGTTGAAAACCTTCGTAGCCAGAGGGATGCTCAGCGGCAGTGGAACGAACAGATAGTGCTGGCAAGCGGCGACGACTTCTTCGACCCTGTTCCCCTCAAGTCCCTTGACAACGAACTCTGGCAAACGACACTGGCAGCCGGTGAGTCCGGGACGGGCTATATTGCTTACGCGGTGCCCAACGAAGTGAGTGACTTCAAACTGACACTCACCTTCCCGGTATCCGGTACTGAAAGTGTCTACGATTTCCGACCGGTGGACATAAGGATAAGTGCAAACGCGGACTTCGTCCTGAGCAGGCTGGAACAGATAGAGCGGACCAGGGGAATTCCCCTGATTGGCGGTCTGCTGGCTTCCTTCACCAGTTCCCCTGTCAGATACCTGGGGACAATACTCGTCCCCGAAGAGGAAATCGACCAGCTGCTGGAAGACACGGAAGACCTCTCCGAAGACACGAGACTGGCGGCGATAGAGGAATACCTGCTGTCGCACGGGCACGGGAAGCTGGAGTAGGGCATTCAGTGGGGGGGCCTAACACTAAAGCCAGTCGCCCGGTTGACATCCGCTACTCCACCCGAGTGAATGACTTCGCTGGCGCGCCACAGATCGGACACGTTTCCGGGGCTTCCCCGGCCACAGTATGGCCGCAGACCTGGCAGACGAAAACAGGCTCGTCCTTTATCTCCTGCTCGGACTCCAGGGCTTTCAGTGCCTCCTGGAACAGGTGATAGTGGACCTCTTCCACCTGGTTGGCCAGGACGAAAGTTCTCTCCGCCCGCTTGTAGTCGTCAATCCTGGCCTGATCTATGAACGAAGGGTACATCCCGGTGAACTCACGGTGCTCACCGATAACCCCTGCCGTCAGGTTATCCCTGGTCGAGCCGATGCCATCCATGGCATTGAAGTGATTACGGGCGTGAATCGTCTCTGCCTCGGCGGCAGCCCGGAACAGCCTGGCTATCTGCGGGTGGCCCTCTTTCTCCGCCTTCTCCGCGAAGAAAAGATAGCGGCGGTTAGCCTGGCTCTCTCCGGCAAAGGCATCCCGCAGGTTTCTCTCGGTATCGGTCATATCATACTCCTTTAACACGTCTGCGCGAACTCTTTCCTGTAATCAATTATAGTTGGTACGGGCGGTTTATTCTAGCCGATGAACTAGCTCAGCCGCTCTCCGGTTGCCAGTGTCTCCGTCAGATACACCTCCATCCCCTGCCGACTTAACCGGTCGTGCAGTCCCTCAGCCTCGGCCCTTTCCTTCAAGAGGCAGAACTGCGCCGGTCCTGACCCGGCGAGGTGGACGTTATCAGCACCGGCGGAGAGCATCCGCTCCCGGCATGCCACCAGTTCCGGGGAACTGGCATAAGCGCTGCGCTCGAAGGCATTGAATAGCAGCGACGGAGCGAAGTCCCTGCCGGTCTTCAGTGTCTCCACCAGCCGGCCCGTTGTCTGTCCGCTGGTGAAGTCTCCGAATTCCAGACCGGCATAGGCACGACCGGTCTTCCCTGGCTCCCGCGGCACTTCCGGCAGCACCAGGACAACCCACATTGTCGACAACGGCGGCAGCGGTGTGACCTTCTCCCCACGGCCCTCCATCAGGACCGTCCCTCCGTACAGGAACAGGGTTACGTCGGAGCCCAGCCTTGATGCAAGCTCCCGCAGCTTCTCCTGAGACAGGTTGAGCTCCCACAGCAGGTTGAGTCCACGCAGGACGGCGGCGGCATCACTGCTGTCCCCGCCCAGGCCGGACATCAGCGGGATGTGCTTTTCAACCTGAATCTCCACTCCCGGATTGCACCCGGTAGCCTCACGAACCAGGTCGACCGCCCTCGGTACCAGGCTCTGCTGCGGGACCCACTCCGGCATGTTTGAACTGTATTCCGTTTGTTGGCT
>DAOUVG010000175.1 GCA_030667735.1 Dehalococcoidales bacterium | reverse complement strand
TTTCTCGAAAAACTCACGCGGAGACATATCTTTAAGAGCGGGGTTCATGGCAATTATACCCCGCGCCAGCCTCTCCCACAGTGGCGTCCAGATGACACCGGGGCAGACGCAGTTGACGTTGATATTGTCGCCTGCCAGTTGCAGGGCGAGTGACTTTGTAAGAGAAATCACACCGCTCTTGAATGCGGAGTAGGCCATCAGCAGGGGGGAGCCAACCCGGCCCGCCTCCGAGGATATATTGATTATCTTGCCGCTCTTCTGCTCTCTGAGGTAGGGTATTACTGCCTGGGACATGAGGACGTGCGCTTTCAGGGTCAGGCGGTAGTATCCGTCCCAACCGGTCCCGCCCAGGGCGATACTATCGGAGCCTCCTTCGTCGGAGCCACCGACATTATTGACCAGGATATCAATCCTGCCGAAGTGGTCGATAACCTCCTGTACCGACTTCACCACGGAGTCGTCATCGGTGGCATCAGCAACGACGACCAGTGCGCGCCGGCCCATCTGCTCCACTTCGGTGGCGACCTTTCTGGCAGTCTCAGGATTGATTTCAATCACGGCAACATCGGCCCCTTCTTCAGCAAGACAGAGCACGATGCCCCGGCCGATTCCCTGACCGCCACCGGTAACGATGGCAATCTTGTCTTTAAGTTTCATCTTGACCTCGCTATTACGGCATATTCAGGATATGCCCACCATTATAGCATCACTTTGTAAATATCCAAACTGTCCTGATGGCTCTTGCGGTCGGTAGTGGTGCTCACGTTCGGACTGAAGGGCGTAAGGGGGATGAGGTATAGCCACATGAGGAGGTAGCCAATACTCAGTCGCAGAAATACCAGCTAGTATGTTCCGCTGGGTGACACGCCATTGTCCTCAATGGCGCAGAATCCAAATGTTGCGCGGATTTGTGCAACTAGATACTAATACGGATAGTTGCGCACCGGACAGGGGGGAATGTATCATGTCACTATCGAATCTGTCCAGGAGGTCTGTCATGCTGCCGTTTGAAGAACTCGTTGTCTTGGATTTCACACGTGGGTACCCGGGGTCGCACACTACCATGTTCCTTGGCGATTTTGGCGCTGAAGTTATCAGGGTCGACCCACCACCCGGTGCCACGCCGCGCGGGGATATGGACCAGGAGAGACTAGCCGCTTTCCAGACGGTCCACCGCAACAAAAAGAGCATCATCATCAACCTCAAGAGTGAGGATGGCCAGGCAGTGCTCAGGAAGCTGGTAGAGAAGGCTGACATCCTGCTGGAGGGGTTCCGTCCCGGGGTAATGGCCCGGCTTGGCGCCGGCTACGAGGACTTGAAATTGATAAACCCCCGACTGGTCTATTGCTCGTTAAGCGGTTTCGGGCAGGACGGGCCCTATGCCTCCAGGCCCGCCCACGATATGAACTACATCTCACTTGCCGGCGCCCTCAGCCTTATCGGACAGCGGAACGGCCCCCCATACCTGCCGAGTAACCTGGTCGCCGACTTCGGTGGCGCGGCGATGCACGGCCTGTCGGGTATCCTGATCGCCCTCTTCGCCAGAGAGAGGACCGGTCAGGGTCAGCATGTCGATATCGCCTATCTTGATAGCGTTATCTCACTCATGTCACAGGAAACGCCCAACTACTTCCTCACTGGCCAGGCACCCCGCCGCGGCGAAACGCGCCTCACCGGTGCACATCCCTGGACGAACGTCTACCGCTGCAAGGATGGTGAGTATGTCACCATCGCCTGCATCGAGCCGCAGTTCTGGGACACCTTGTGCAAGGAGCTTAGCAGGGAAGATTTAATAAAGTACCAGAGAGAGCCTTACCCGCAGGAAGAGCTGGACGATGTCACCAATCAACTGGCGGAGGTATTCCTGACAAAGACCCGCGACGAATGGACCTCGTTCTTCGAAGGGAAAGAGGTCTGCTTTGGTCCGGTCCTCTACCTGAACGAGACGTTCCAGGACCCGCAGGTCTTGCACCGCGAGATGGTGGTGGAGCTTGACCATCCCACGGTGGGCAAGGTGAGACAGATTGGCCTGCCGGTCAAGCTGTCCGAGACGCCGGGGCAGATAAGGAGCCTGGGAACGCCCAATGGCGCTAGTACCGGGGAGATACTGCGAGAACTGGGTTATGGCGAGGAAGAGGTCGGGGCGCTGCTCGAGTCGGGGGCGGTAACGCAGACGGGTGCGGGGTAGGAGACACAGTTTACTATATCTGGGAGGACCTGTTCTGGATAAGAAAGTATGAGCAAATTCCATGGTTGGAAAAGCTAATCAGACTATAGGGTCAGGACGATACAATACAATAGTGGGAGGGTTCCTGTCCGATGGATTACGAGAAGGTGACACTGTGTAAGCTAGCGCTTGCTAGCACTATGTACGATTCCCTGACCCCCTTCAATGATTCGCTTAGCCTCCTGAACTCGGCTACGTGTGGCAGCATAGACCTGACCGATCCCGCGCATCGTATTTCTCTCATGGAATGGTTAAATGATTGGGGGTGCAGGCACCTTTCAAAGGACCAACATGAGATCGCATCATACAGCATATTGAACTGGTACCAGGAAAATGGCGCTACTTTGTTTCCAAATAGGAAACAACTCTGGGAATTGGAGGATCAGGAACTAGAAGTAACTGCCGCTGCATATGGTTCTCTCAAGGACAGGGCGGGGGTCTGGCGTATTCGCAGCGGGAGAAAGTTGGAGATACATATTGGTGCAACAGCAGCTTCTAAGATTCTGTTCGCGATTAGGCCAAAAGCACTTATGCCCTGGGATGAAGCAATGCGGACTAGCTTCGGATGTGATGGTAGCCCCGCGTCGTATTTCAGGTATCTGAAAATAATCAGGCACCTGACTTTCCAAATTGGAATCCACTGCACGGACCAAGGCTTCGAAATTGAAGATCTGCCCAAAGAACTGGGGCGACCAAATTCAACAGTGCTGGCACTCGTCAACGAGTATATCTGGGTTACAGAGACTAGAAAATGTAAACTGCCTTCGTCGCACACTCTGGCGCGCTGGGCAACGTGGGGCTGATACCAGAAGTCGAGGACCGAGCGCTTCCGAGTCTGTCTTGGTTGTGGGCGTAGGTTCAAGACTCTCCGGGTACACTCCTTTGCGCCTCGCTCCAGGCAACCAGCCGGGCCATGGCGACGGCCGCCTGCCGCAGGGAGTGGAAGACGGGGAATCCGGCGTTGACGAACGCCTCCTGGATGGCAAGGAACTCCTTCATCGCTTCCACATTGAGTCCGGGGCGCACTGCCAGCACAATCGGTTTACCTGATTCCTGCCAGACCTTTTTCATGGCATCGATGGTCGGTTTCAGGAAGTCCGGCGAGGCAAAGCGTCCTCCACCCAGACCGCCGATGGGGTGGAATCCCAGGTGGTAGATGAGAATTTGGATTTCGGGGAGCTGGCTGAGGACGCGCATCGTCGGTCCGATTGCCTGGGGAGTGGCCAGTGTTGGAGCATCGATAGGGTTGGTGAGGATACTGCCCGCCAGGGGCAGGAACCGGAGAAGCTCCTCCTTCGTTTCACGGGATATGGCAGGCATATACAGCCCCGCCTTCTCTATTTCATCACTGGCGAGAACGCTGGGGCCGCCGCCGGCACCAACCAGGGCAACACCGGTACCCTGCGGCCGGGGGCTGGCAAAACGCAAGGCCACGAGCACGTCAATCAGTTCATCGAAGTCATCGACTTGAATAGCCCCCACCTGCCGGCAGAGGGCCTTGAAGACGTCCACAGAGCTGGTCAGGCTGGCAGTATGTCCGTGAGCAGCCCGCATGCCTGCCCCGGTAGTACCTCCTTTATAGATAACCACCGGCTTGCGTGAGGCGGCCTCTCTGAGCGCTGCCTTGAAGCGCTCTCCGTCCTTGGCACCTTCGATGTAGGCAGCGATTATCTCAGTTTCCGGGTCACTGGCGAAATAGTGAAAAAGCTCACTGTCATCGATGTCCAGGCCGTTCCCGTAGCTGACCACCTTGCTGAAGCGAAGGCCCCGGGGACCGCCGTCCGACGGGAAAAAGCTGGCGTGACCGCCGCTCTGTGAGATGAAGGCTACCGGACCGGGTTCCATTGGCCCGCTGGCAGCATTAACGAGACGGCTCTTTGGCACGAACAGCCCCACGCAGTTCGGACCGAGAATGCGGAATCCGCCCTGTCTGGCTTTTTCCAGCATGGCTTGTTCAAGTTCGGCACGTTCGGTAAGACCGCTTTCACGGAATCCGGCAGTGAAAAACTGTACCGCTCTCACTCCTTTGGCAGCACAATCATCAAGAAGTTCCAGGGCTGATTCTGCAGGAATACCAACGACA
>DAOUVG010000182.1 GCA_030667735.1 Dehalococcoidales bacterium | reverse complement strand
CTTTATTATACAAACTCAAAACTCTTGCTAAAGGTTCTACCTTTCATACATCTCGTCTCACCACAGGTCCCGGGCGGCGTCTTCCAGACCCAGCTCCAGCAGCTTCTCACGTGTCGGTTTGCCGGTGTCCCAGTCCCACTTGCGGTAGTCGTAGTAGTCCCGGAGCATCAAGTCCATATCCGGGGACTTGTTCGCAGTGCTCCCCTCTTTCAGTGCCGTGAGGTTAATATCCGGCAGCCTGTCGTCCTCTCTGGTGATACCCAGCCTGTTGTTAATTGCCCTCTTGATATTAACGGACCTCTCCGCGGTGGTATAGAGGTCGGCCGGTGAATACTCCCAGCCCGTGACATTGTTGAGCATTTCAGTAATCTGTGTCAGTGTGAGCGGTGCGAACTTGCACAGCAGCAGGGAGTCAAAGATATCCTTGAAGTCCTGGAACTTAGCCGCCATCTCAGCCTTTGCCTCCGACTGAAGCCTGTCCCCGGCAACAATACCCAGCTCAGGTACTCCGCCTCCCAGGTCGACGTTGTAGTAGTCGCCTTTCAGGTGGCAAGCTCCCCTGGGGCCGGTAGCGTAGGAAATGGCCAGCCCGGTGAAGGCGCGGGCATCATGCATCGGCATCTCCAGCCCCTTGACGTGCGCTGCTTCCAGGGGGTCTGCACCGAGTTCCTCGGCGATGCTCCGTGTGCCCTTACCAAGAAGCTCGCCTATCCCCTGCCGGTTGATAATCATCTCTACCAGCCGAACGATGGCCTTGCCGTCGCCCCACTCTATTTTCATGCCTGCCCTGTCTTCCGAGAGTATGCCCTGTTCGAAGAGGTGCATTGCATAGGCTATCGAGACGCCCGCAGATATCGTGTCTATCCCGTAGGCGTTGCACAGGTGGTTGGCCATCACGATAGACTCGAGGTCATAGTTCATGCACAGGGGGCCGAAGGCAACCGCAGTCTCGTATTCCGGGCCGTCGATTTCATCGACGTCTTTACTGACATGTTTGAGTGTTCGTCCGCACCCTACTGGACACCCGTGGCAGGCGTAGTTACCCACCGTGTAGGCTTGTCGCAATGCCTCACCGGTCACATTTTTCGCCGGGAACACGCTGCTGCTGAAGTACCGGGCGGGAACATCCCCCAGGAACATGCCGAGGTCCATATACATCAGGGTACCGTACTCCCGGAAGGCCACCGACATGAAGTTCTGCGCGATTGTGTCCCTTGCCTGCCGGGAGAGCTCTGCCAACCTGTCCTTGCTGGCAACATCCGGCCGGAGCTTACCCGATACGGCAACAGCCTTGAGGTTTTTGGAGCCCATCAGGGCGCCCAGTCCGCATCGACCGGCAGCCCTGCCGTGGTCGTTAATGATACAGGCGTACTTCACCAGGTTCTCGCCGGCGGGACCAATACAGGTAACACTGAGTCCGGATTCCTTGAGTTCCTCCTTGAGGACTTGTTGCGTCTCGTAGGTGTCCTTGCCCCGAAGATGGTGTGCATCCCGTACTTCCGCCACGCCGTCCTGTATCCACAGGTAGACGGGTCGGTCAGCTTTGCCGGTGACCATGATACCATCATAGCCGGACTCCTTCAGCCTGAACGGAAAGACCCCTCCGGTGGTGGCCTCACCCCAGATACCGGTCAACGGTGAAATGCCACACACGGCGGAACGGCTGACCATCGGGATAGTTGTCCCGGTAAACGGTCCGGTGGCAAACACCAGCGGGCTGTCCGGAGCGAGGGGGTCCATACCGGGTTTAACCCGGTCGTAGATAAGGTGCGCGGCCAGACTTGCCCCGCCGATGAACTTCTTGAGAAGGTCCTCTTCAAGCTCCAGAGTCCCGACACTCCCATTGCTGAGGTCAACATCAAGGAACCTGCCGTGATATCCAAACATGGCTCACCTCCTAGAAATCCACGTCTTTGCCATCATAGGCGTAGCGGAACAAGACCTCGCACTGCTCCAGCGTGGCCGGTCTGGGACTCTGGAACATGGACGGGTCCTCAAAACTGTGCAGCACGACCGTATCAAAGCTCTTCTCGAAGTCCTCCCGGGTGATTCCCAGGCCCTTCAGGTCCGTGGCAATACCCAGCTCCCGCAGAAACGACCTGACCCTTTCCACAAGGGCAGCCAGGCTCGCTTCGCTGGACGCACCTTCTATCTTCAGCGCCTCGCAGATATCCAGGTACTTGTCTGTTATCGGGGAGTAGAACTGGAGGGCATAGGGAATGAAGACTCCGACGGCCACACCGTGATGTATCCCGAAGGTCTTGCCCAGAGCATGTCCCATGGCGTGGGTCAGAGCGACACCGCCATTGCCGAAGGCAATTCCGGCCATACTGGCGGCAATGTGCATCCTGAGCCGGGCCTCATGGTCGGTACCGTCACGATAAGCCCTGGGCAGATAGCGAAGAATCATCTTGATGGCCCTCAGTGCCATCGCGTCTGTGAAGTCGTTGGTCATGGGAGACATCACGCAGTCAACCGCGTGGGTCAGGGCATCCAGACCGGTCCCGGCGGTAAGCTCCGGCGGCATACCGGCAGCGAAGGCGGGAACGAGTACGGAGAAATCGGGCATCAACTCCGGGCTGACAATGGGTATCTTCCGTTTGGCCGAGGTATCGGTAACAACAGCTACCGCCGTGCAGTCCGAACCTGTGCCACTGGTTGTCGGGATGGCGACCAGTATTGCCTTCTTTCTCAGCCCGAGGGGAAACAGGGGCGATACGGTAGCCAGGTCAGTTATATCCGGGCGTTCGTAGAGCACCCACGCCGCCTTGGCACCATCGATGACCGAGCCACCACCCACGGCCACTATCACATCCGGCTCGAATCCCTTCATGGCCTCGGCGCACCCGGTCACGTTCTCCAGGGGAGCCTCCGGTTCAGCCCTGTCCCAGGTTTCCGTGGTGAACCCGGATTTTTTCGCGACTTCAGAGACCCTGTTGGCATACCTGGCGGCATGTTTGTCCGTAACAATAAACGCCCGTTTCTGCTGGCATGATGCCGCAATCATGTCGAAAACACCGGCCCCCAGTCCTGGCGCCTCAGAGAGCGCATTGGCTCCCATGAACAGCTTGGGCACAGTGAATGGCGTAGAAAGCCCCCGCACGGCACTGGCACCAGCCAGCGGCACCAGGCTCTTCAATGCGGGTTCGGTAAACCAGTATGTCATGGTAGAGACACCTCCTACCGGGGTTCGGCCTACCGGCCGTCTGATGGAGACGGGGACTTGAGTGTAATACTCTAGTGCGGGCTTGTCAAGCATATGTACTCGTCCGGTACAAGGTAAGCCTGAAGGACTAAGGCAATACCTTTGAATACTGAGGCAATATAAACCGTCTTTCTATCAAAGTCGCTAAGGGTACTTACATCTCACCACGTCAGTAATAGTCCTCATCCTGTCTTCATTTTAGTAAACCTGGCTACTAAGTACCCATTAACTACCGATGCCAGAACAGTCACCACTGTTAATATGCCCACATATACCCAGCCGAAAGAGATAACCATGACTGGCAGGAGGAAAGGTTTGACTGCCCTGTTGTATAGGAACACAGCTATCGGCATATTGCCTGCACCTTTTTCTCGCAATTCCTTGAGCAGGGGATACCATACATAGATTGGCCCCATGGAAATAATACCAGCAGCCACCGAGAGCAAGATGCCTTTGATATTAGCACCACTGCCCAAAAGACGGACAATCTGGGCTGGTTTGATAAACAGGTTCAGACTTAGCATCACAACAAAGACCAGGGCTAAAGATGGGAGTATATTAAGGCAAGCTTTTCCGCTACTCTTGAGGGCTACCAGAGCTTGTTCCGGGGTAAGCACGAAGAGAACGCCGTAAATTACCAATGCGAGGAGCGGAAAAATAAGCATATACCTGGGTGGTTGCGAGGTTCTACGCTTCGATTCCTGTGATTTCTCCGTGCTCATAATTACCTACCCGATAATGAAATTCAGAATCACCACGGTAAGAATAGCAGCTGGTATAGCTAGAACAAGACAGAGCGCATTTCTCAGTAGAGCAAACCTCAGACCAAGACTGGCAATTTCAGCCGGTAGCTGAACTAGCCCCACAGTTACCCAGGTGATGATAAGGGCAGTCACAGCGAACAAACTGATGCCATGATTTAATAGTGCCGCGCCGATAACATAGCTATTGAT
>DAOUVG010000165.1 GCA_030667735.1 Dehalococcoidales bacterium | reverse complement strand
TCTCGGATGCCGTCTGCATGACTGACAAATCAGGAAACTTCACTTTTGTCAGTCCGAACGCAGAAGCTGTTTTTGGTTACTCCATTGAGGAACTGCACTGCCTGGGCAACATCTCCAAACTTCTGGGTGACATTCCCATTGCGCCTGCTGAGCTGGAAGCCCGAAAAGAAGTGCGCAACATCGAGCGCGAGATTACTGACAAAACCGGCAAGCGCCGCGTCCTCCTCATCGATATGAAAGGTGTTTCCATCAAGAATGGAACTGTGCTCTACTCCTGTCGTGACATCACCGACACCAAACGGACCCAGGAAGAGTTGCGCCGGCACCGTGACCATCTTGAGGAACTCGTTGAAGAACGTGCCGCTGAACTGAGGATAAGTAACGAACAACTTGAACAGCGCAACAAGCTCCTCAGCGCTCTGAGCCGCGTACAAACCCAGTTCATCTCCGAGGCGGACCCCCGCCTCCTGTTCGACCATTTGCTGGATGAGCTACTTTCCCTGACCGATAGCGAGTACGGTTTCATTGGCCAGGTCCTTTACAATTCCAACGGGGAGCCGTACCTGAAGACCCACGCAATCACCAATATTTCCTGGAGCGGTCGGGCAAGCGGTCTCTATGGAAGCGACGAGCCCACCGGCGTGGAGTTCCAGAACCTGAAGACCCTCATCGCTGCCGTAATGTCATCGGGGAAACATATTATTTCTCATGACACGACCGCGGACTTCCGTGGGCGTGACGTTTCCGAAGGTTACCCACGCCTGAACGCATTCCTTGGCCTCCCCCTGCACAACGGCAAGGGGCTTATCGGCATGGTTGGCATCGGCAATCGCCCCACAGGATACGATGTCGCGCTGATAGAGTTCCTCCAGCCTTTCCTGGCAACCTGCGGGAGTATCATAGAGGCCCACAGGAACATCCAGCAGCGCCGAGAGGCGGAAACCGAACTCGCTAAATCCGAGCGTAATTTCCGTAACTCTATTGATAGCTCTCCACTGGGAACCTCCATTGTGACCAGGAGCGGCAAGCTTGTTTACGCCAATCAGGCTTTTCTTGATGTCTATGGTCATGATAGTATCGAGGAACTTAAAGCAGTGCCCCTGAAGCAGCGCTATACGCCGCAGAGCTACGAGGAGCACCGGGAACGAAGGGCGAAGATGCAGTGGGGAGAGCCTTTGCTTGCTTCCTACGGACTGAGCATCGTCCGCAAGAACGGTGAAATCCGGCATCTTTCCGTATCCTGGAGCGGCATGCGGTGGGATGGTGAACGGCGTTTTCTGGTGATATATCAGGACATCACGGAGCGCAAGAGGGCCGAAGAGATACTCCGGACCAACGAGGCAAGCCTGACCAATGCCCAGCGCATTGCCCGTCTCGGGAACTGGGACTGGGATATCAAGAACAACACTGTCCAGCTATCTGAGGAGGCATACCGTATTCTGGACCTGGAACCCGGGGCTCTGGCTGAACCATACAAGGTCCTGTCTGATATCATCCATCCCGATGATAGAGAGAATGCACAGAAGTCAGTTGCCCGGGCCCTCGAAGGCAGGCCTGATGACCATGACTATCGCATCGTGCGTTCCAATGGCTCTGAGGCGATGGTCCATGTACGCGGTGAGGTTAAGTACAACGAGAGCGGAATGCCCGTCAGCGCCACGGGCACAATCCAGGACATCACCGAGCTCCGCGACCTGGAGAGGAAGGTCATCGAGTACCAGGAACTGAACCAGGTTAAGACCAACCTCCTTTCCACGGTCTCCCATGAGTTACGCACGCCACTATCGATAATCAAGGGATACGCCACTCTTCTGCTGGACTACGATGAGAGATTGGTAAACGAGGAGAAACGCGAATACCTGGAGTCTATAGACAGAGCCACGAATCGGCTGACCGAGCTTGTGGACCATATTCTGGACATGTCTCGCCTGGAGTCAGGTCTGCTCCAACTGGAATGCGCACCAACAGCAATATCCAAGCTGGCCCGGGAAGCGGCAGCCGAAGCCAGAGTCAGGGCACCTGGCCATAAGGTACGGTTAAACATGGCAAAGAAACTGCCGAAGGTGAACCTTGACGCCAAGCGAATTCGGCAGGTACTGGATAATATCATTGACAACGCTGTCAAGTACTCCCCGGAGAACACGATAATAACGGTGTCCGCCGAGCGGAAGGATGATGAGCTGGTGGTCAGTATCTCAGACCAGGGCGTAGGTATCCCATCCAAAGACCTTGACAGAGTATTTGACCGTATGTTCCGCGTTGAACAGGGACTGACGCCAACCGTTGATGGAGTTGGTCTGGGACTGGCAATCTGCAAGGGACTCGTAGAGCAACACGGGGGACACATCTGGATGGAAAGCGAAGAGGGTAAAGGAAGCACCTGCCACTTTACCTTGCCAATATAGAAGGGAGAGACGCAAGTATGGCGACCAGACACAAAATCGAGTCTGTCCTGGTCATTGAGGATGAGGCTGACATCCGGAACTTCGCCTTTCGGGTGCTGGAACTGGAAGGCTATCGCGTTCTCCAGGCCGGTGATGGGAACGAGGGTCTGAGATTGGTCAGGAAAAATCGGGGGATTTCTCTGGTGCTTCTGGACCTGAGGCTACCCGGACGCGACGGCTGGGTGGTGCTTCAGGAAATGAAGGAGGACCCCAGGCTCTCCAGGATACCTGTCGTCGTGTTTAGCGCCCTGGCAGCGCCCTGGCAACGGAAGAGGGCACTCGGCATGGGTGCCGCCGCTTACCTGACCAAGCCAGTTGACGCCACCAGTCTGAAGCGGGCCGTTTCCTCCACAGTTCATTGGGAAGGAGTGATGCCGGCATGTCGTCCAGAAAACCGTTAGTGCTCGTAGTTGACGACGACGTGCGAATGCTGCGTATGATACGTCGGATACTCGAACTGGAAAACTACCGCACCACCACTGCTGGTAACGCTGAAGCGGCCCTCGATGTATTCGACGGTGAGACCCCTGACCTGGTACTGCTTGATGTCATGATGCCCGGCCTGGATGGATACACCGCCTGCCAGCGTATCCGCGAATTCTCACAGATTCCGATAATCATGGTGACGGCGCGGAGTATTGACGAAGAGAAAGTCCGGGGACTGGACTCAGGTGCCGATGATTATATCACTAAACCTTTCTCCGCCAGTGAGTTGACCGCTCGGGTCCGCGCACTACTCAGGCGAGCCACACTCCGGGATGATACTCCGGAGCCCATACTGAAGTGTGGTGACCTGGTAATCGACTTCGGTCGTCAGCGCGTCACCCTGGACGGCCAGTACCTGAACCTCACAGCGACGGAACACCGGCTGCTCTCATATCTGGCTCGCAACGCGGACCGCATACTTACTCCGAATCAGATTCTTGAGAAGGTCTGGGGCGAGAAATACCTCGGCGAGAGTAACCTCCTCCAGGCAAACATTGCCCGGCTTCGCAAGAGGCTGAAGGATAGCGCGAAAAACCCCAGATATATTCTGACCCGTCCGGGAATCGGTTATATGATGGTGAAGAAGCCGGAACCATAAGGCGGACCGGTTAATCACAGCGCCCTTCCCCTTTTACAGCCTGTCCATCATCCGGCATCTCTACCTGCGCGGTTATTGTAAGGTATTTGTAAGGTTTTTACCCCTATTTGTCAGGCGTCCGTTACTCCACTTCTTTAGCCTGTAAAGGGAAGTACCATCTCACACAGGGAGATAATTATGGTTGTCAGGGTTGCCCGCCCGGCCCACCGGGATAATAAGCAAACCATTCGCCCCGAGAACATGCTGGAGGAGATACACGTCATCCGGGAGAATGAGCGCCGCAGGCTGTCAATCGAAATCCATGACGGCGTTGCCCAGTGGATGATAGGCACTCTCTATCGCATTAAGGCTTGCCGCAGTCTTCTGCCTCAATCTGACTCAGACCACTTGAAGGACGAGCTTTCCGATATTGAGAGAACGCTCCAGAGAAGCGTAAGAGAACTCCGACGTATCATAGCCGACTTGCGTCCCTTCCCGCTGGAAGAGCTGGGGCTTATCACCGCGATACACCAGATGGCAGCGGTCCTTGATGAGGATGATATCAACTGTCGGCTCGAAGTAGATGGTGTGCTGCCCGTACTTTCCCCGGCTGAAGAGAGGGCTACTTTCGGAATTGTCCAGGAAGCACTGACGAACGTCCGCAAGCATGCCAGGGCCACGCGTGTCAGCCTCCGGATCCGCTTTCAGGAAAAGACCGCTTCCGTAGTGATAAAGGACAACGGCGTCGGCTTTAATCCCAAGAACATCGTCGATAACCAGTTCCGACCCAACCATATTGGACTCCTCGGCATGAAGGATACCGCGACACTGGTTGGTGCCTACCTGAAGATTCACAGCAACCCGGGAAAGGGGACCTCGGTGAAATTCGCTTTCTCTCCCGCATCCGGGCCGACGCGTAAAAGACAGGAGAGAGGTAAAGGGATTGTCTGACATCCGTGTACTCCTGGTCGATGACTATGATGTAGTGCTGCTGGGATTGC
>DAOUVG010000217.1 GCA_030667735.1 Dehalococcoidales bacterium | reverse complement strand
GACCAATCCCGTGCGAGCCCCTCTCAGAAGAGGGGGCGCCCCTAAGAAGGGGCGACGCCTTCCCCTTCCTACCGAGGAAGGGGGTAAAGATTTTATCTGGGGAACACCGGCAGAATCTGATTTCGGATTCTGCTAACGTCATTCTGCCTAGTCAACACTATTCACGTGGATGCCGCAATCTCATATTCCATTAGCAGAGTCCCAATAAGCTCTCTAACGGAGATGATTTTGTCTATCCTGTGGGCATTAGCCCCGGCGAAGGCAAATCCTCTTTCAAGGTCCCCCTTCTTGGCATTGGTCAAGGCATCACCGATGCAGTATGGTGCACTCCTTGCATCACAGGTCTTCAGACACTTCCAGGGGCACTTGAATGGTATCCTGGCCCCCGATGCTATCTGCTCGAGGAACTCATTCCGTATGGCTCTCCCCGGTAGCCCAACCGGGCTGTCGATTATGACAAGGTCCTCTTTCTTGCACCTCATATATGCTTCCTTGAATTCCGGGGAAGCATCGCATTCGTGAGTTGCCACGAACCTGGTTGCCATCTGCACTGCCTGAGCCCCTGATTGAAGGAACCTGTGAATATCGGCACCTGTATACACCCCTCCGGCAGCGATTACGGGAATGCTCTTATCAAAGTATTGCTCATAATGCTTTATCACAGCGACTACTTCCGGCAGTATCTTCTCCAGGGTATAGTCAGGATTGGTGATTTGCTCTTTCTTGAATCCAAGGTGTCCACCGGCTAATGGGCCCTCGACAACCACCGCATCAGGTACATGATTGTAGTGCCTCTCCCAGTATTGAAATATGACTCTGGCTGCCCTGGCAGAGGATACTATTGGAACAATCCTGGCTGTGACCTTTCTGGACCCATCCGAAGACAACACCGTAGGAATCCTCAGCGGAAGTCCGGCGCCAAGAAAGACCAGGTCTGCGCCTTCATCCACCGCGGTCTGCAGAAGGTCATAAGAATCTGAACTGGCTACCAGTATGTTCACGCCAATAATGCCCGTCGTCAGTTCCCTTGCCTTTCTTATTTCTCTTCGCAAGGCTCTCTTATTGGCTTCCTTGAAATTCTTGTCGAAATCAGTCTCAAGCATGCCGATTCCCGTGGCGGCAATAATTCCGATACCTCCCTCGTTGGCAACGGTTGAGGATAGACTCGACAAGGAAATGCCAACCCCCATTCCCCCTTGCACAATCGGGATACTTGCTTCCAGGTCGCCTATCCGCAGTTTTGGTATCTTATTGAGGCTCATACACTACGCCCGATATTCCCATTTCAACTCGCGATGAGGTATTCCGGCCCTCGTTGTTCTTCTCACTAATAATATGCTAGTGGCATTCGGTCGTCAATCTCTCACAGGACTGACAGTCTTTTGTGGAGTGCGCATCAACGCACTCACGAGTACCCGGTCACCTGTCCATGCGGAATGTAGTTCCGACATTGGTGGGAGAGACGGTGCCGGACTCTACTCCGACTGGGACTAAGAGGTCAGTATACTTCCTGTAATCACCCCTGACCTTGTCCACGGGATAATTGGTTAAGTTCTTGGCAGTCTTCTCTATCACCGACTTGCTGACATAGATGTCCAGGCTGCGGGCCAGGCCCGGGCAGTAGACTGGACTAACTATACTCAGGTTACAGTCTAGCAGAAGTATAAGCTCTAATCACCTTTTCTCAAGCCAGGACGAAGAATACGACACGGCAGACCATCGATGCACCGTCGACGGTCTGCCGTATATTGCGCCTGGCCTTCTTCGGATAGAACAGTCCTGGCCGGACTTACTTCGAGCCTTCGCGGTTCGACAGTGCCTCCCCCAGTCCCAGGACGTTTATCAGCCGGGACTGGTCGGAAATAACGAGCTTGGTGTTGCCCTCAAGAGCTGCCTGGGTCACCTGGAGTTGCTTCAACATCTGGGCATTACCGACAAAGAACTTATCGGCCGCATTGGATACTTCCTCTATCGCCTTGGCTTCACCTTCAGCCCTCAGAATCGCGGCCTGCCGGTCACCCTCGGCCTCCAGTATCTCGCGCTGCCGGTTACCCTCGGCCTTCAGTATCGCGTTCTGCTTATCACCCTCTGCTTCCAGGATTTGCTTCTCCCGGTAAGCCTCCGCTTCAAGGATAATTCCCCGTTTCTCGCGCTCCGCCTTCATCTGCTTGCTCATAGCATCGGCTATATCCCTGGGCGGCTCAATCTCCTTGACCTCTACCCTGGTTACCTTTACACCCCATTTATCGGTAGCCTCGTCCAGAGTCTCCCGCAGGGCAGCATTGATACGTTCCCGCGATGTCAAAGTTTCATCCAGGCTCATCTCGCCGATGACGTTCCTGATGTTGGTCTGCGCCAGCTTGCTTACGGCCATGCCGAAGTTGGCTACTTCATAGGTCCGTGCCTTGGCATCCGCTACGTAATAGTAGACAACCGCGTCCACGGTAACGGCAACGTTATCCATAGTAATTACCGGCTGCGGTTCGATATCAAGCACCGTCTCCCTCATATCCACCCTCACCGCAAGGTTGTCAATGAATGGGACAAGGAACTTCAGTCCGGGCTGCAGGGTCTCATTGTACTTGCCCAGCCGCTCGACGACACCCCGCTCAAACTGCCGAATAATCCTCAGGGACCGGAACAGGATAATTACGGCCACCACCAGGACAACTATCAGGGCAATTACTCCTCCTGACATCTTCAGTCACCTCCTTCTGTTTTCTTAACAATCAGGGTCGTCCCACGAATTTCGAGGACGGTTACCTCCTGCCCTTTCTCCATCTCCTCATCGGCCGTCGCCCGCCACCTGACACCGCGAACTTGAATCCGGCCGGGCGTATACTTCGCAATCTCTTTCACCACGACGCCCCGTGTTCCGATGATGGTATCGATGTTCGTCTTTGCCTTCCTGGTCTGCGTCCAGCGATGGAGGTATCTCCGACCCACAGCAATGTAGGCGAAGCAGAGCACGCTGGTGACAATAACGGCCACCGGCCAGGAATCGAACGGTGAGGCAACAAGCCCCCCTGCGATGAAGACCGAACCGATGATGACTAGCTCAAACCCGCTGAAACCACCTCCGAGGAACTCGACCAGGACCATCGCGAGTCCTGCACCCACGAATATCAGCCACAACCACTGGTCTGCAAACTCCATCTCACTTTCCTTTTCCCCGGAATCCTGACAGGTCGTCGAATATCAGCTTACTGGCACTTGAGTTTATTACTCAGTAAGGAGTTTGTCAATAGAGAACAGGAATCGGTATTGTTCGTTCTGGGTTGTTTCTCTCCAATTTATATTATCCCCGTTTTGATTTATCACATTTTAATTCCTTCCGTAGTTTCGCTATTTCATTCTTTAGTTCAATGATTGCTTCTGCCTCCATTGACGGTTTATCCAGCTTACCACGATTTCGTAAGTAATTAACTACAAGATATACTGCTATACCAAACAAACCCAATAGGAATAAATAGGCTATACCCACAACAACAATATCAACAATACTGTAAATATCACTCGCAACACTTGGGATTACCATGCGCACCACCCCCCACCCCCCCATCTTAACGATAGTGAATACCGCCAAGAATACAAGGAATACATTAGCGAGATACTTAACCAAGACTGCGAATGATTTAACCGTAGGCATCTTACCCTCCT
>DAOUVG010000138.1 GCA_030667735.1 Dehalococcoidales bacterium | reverse complement strand
GCAGGCCTTTTAAGGCCCATATCGATAGGGGGTGACAAATTCGCTGAACAATTAGGGTGACATTTTCGCTGGACAGCAACAGACCCATTTCATAGAATTGTCGGTGTTCAGGACATTTATGACACTCCAGTACAGCCGACGCTGGCTGCCACCGGAGAGAGCCTTTGAGGCTAGCCATGGTACTGGCTGCCTCCCTCTTAAGAAGAAACCTGCCCTTTTGCAGGAATAGGTCGTTGGATAGTTACCACGGCACCTCACTCCGATATGTCGCCCGTCTGTCTGAACGAGAGCACGGACCTCAACATGGAACGCCTGCCAACGGTTAGGCCATCCGGCGGATTGACATCCTCGTTCAAAGATATTACAATCTATTCGGCCTGACATTAGAATACCCGGCACCTTACCCGAAGACTATAAGCACCCGGTTGCCCCAGGCACGTTTTCCGGTAGCCTGTACCAGCGTAGCCGGGTTCCTGTGGAGATTGACTTGGTCTATCGCGTGGGCTATACTAAATGCGGAAGCCAGTTGGTATGAGGCTTCGTCAGGGCTGAGTGCTTCCCCCGTGAAGGACTCAGCTTTGTTGTGCCAGTATACGATATAGATGAAGATTGCTATCAGTGGTAAAGGGGGAGTGGGGAAGACATTGCTAGCTTCTCTGCTTGCTAGGACATTTACTGCGGCTGGCTACTCAGTGTTGGCGATAGATGCCGACCCTGACGCTAATCTGGCCGCGAACCTTGGCTTTCCACAACCAGAGGAGATAACGCCTGTCTCCAAGCTCGAGGACCTTATTGAAGAGAGAACCTGAGCACTACCCGGTCGGTCAGGCTCCTACTTCAAGCTGAATCCCAAGGTTGATGATATCCCTGAGACCTATGCCGTCGAGCATGACGGAATAAGACTGATGGCGATGGGACGGATAAAGCGGGGAGGTACCGGCTGCTACTGCGCCGAGGGCGTTCTGCTACAAGCCCTGCTCAGCCACTTGCTGCTACAGAGAGATGAGGTGGTTATCGTTGACATGGAAGCTGGGATAGAGCACCTCTCCAGGGGAACCGCAAGAGCGGTCGACAGGCTGATTATCGTGGTTGAACCGGGCAGGCGAAGCATTGAAACAACTCGCCGCATACGTGAACTGGCCGAGGACATCGGTGTGAATAACGTCGCCGTAGTCGGTAATAAAGTCCACAGCCAGTCAGACAAGGAGTTTATCACTTCCAGTTTATCCGATATGGCGTTTCTCGGTTTTATTCCTTATGACCAGGCATTGGTAGACGCAGACCTGGCTAACCGTCCCATTCACGAGTCAAGCCCGCAGATTTCCGCCCGTATAGACGAGATTTATCAGGCTTTGATATCTGGTGCTCAAGTGCCAGGTACTGTCAGGTAATTAATAGGGTTGCGAGAAAAAACGAGAGTTCAGGACCGGAGCCCTTTAGGAAATAGACAATATATAATAGGGAGGTTTCAATGGCTTACGACGCGGTAAAAATGGAAGACTGGCAAATTGCCGAAGCAGCCGAACAGAACATGCCCACCCCTGATGAGTGGCGCGACAAGCTTGGCCTGGAAAAGGAGGAGCTCCTCGCCTACGGAAGGATAGCCAAGCTCGACTTCCTCAAGATTATCGACCGACTCAAGGACAAGCCGGATGGCAAGTACATCGAGGTAACCGCCATCACCCCCACTCCACTGGGAGAGGGCAAGAGCACTACATCAGTCGGCCTGATGGAGGGTCTGGGCAAACGAGGCGTGAATGTCGGCGGGTGTCTCCGTCAGCCTTCCGGTGGCCCGACGATGAACGTCAAGGGTACTGCTGCCGGCGGTGGCAATTCCCTGCTTATCCCGATGACCGAGTTCTCCATGGGACTCACCGGTGACATCAATGACATCATGAATGCTCACAACCTGGCGATGGTAGCGCTAACCGCCCGGATGCAGCACGAGAGAAACTATAGCGACGCCCAACTCGAAAAACTCACCGGAATACGCCGCCTGAGTGTAGACCCCACCCGTGTGGAGATGGGCTGGATAATGGACTTCTGCGCCCAGAGTCTGCGCAACATTATCATCGGTATTGGCGGCCGAATGGACGGCTTCACCATGCAGTCCAAGTTCGGTATCGCCGTGGGCTCGGAACTCATGGCCATCCTTTCCATCGTGCGTGACCTCGCTGACCTGCGCGAGAGACTGGACAATATCACCGTCGCCTTCGACAGGCGAGGCAAACCGGTCACTACCAAGGACCTGGGAGTCGGTGGTGCGATGACGGCCTGGATGCGGAACACCATCAACCCCACCCTCTGCTCCACTGTCGAATACCAGCCACTGATGGTCCACGCCGGCCCATTCGCCAACATCGCCGTGGGTCAGTCCTCAATTATTGGTGACCGTGTCGGGCTGAAGCTGTTCGACTACCACGTCACCGAGAGCGGTTTTGCCGCTGATATCGGTTTTGAGAAGTTCTGGAACGTCAAGAGCCGCTACAGCGGTCTCAAACCCAATGTCTCGGTACTTACCACCACCATCCGCGCCCTGAAGATGCATGGCGGCGGACCCAGAGTGGTTGCCGGTCTCGCCCTGCCCGAAGAGTACACCAAGGAGAACGTGGAACTCGTCGAGAAAGGCATACCCAATATGCTGCATCACATCAATACCATCAGGACATCGGGCATAAACCCGGTGGTCTGCATCAACTCGTTCTACACCGACACCAAGGACGAGATCGCTGCGGTCAGGAGGGCCGCCGAGGCCGCCGGGGCACGCTGCGCTGTCTCCAGCCACTGGGCGGACGGTGGTGATGGTGCTCTGGAATTCGCCGATGCTGTTATTGATGCCTGCAAGGAAGAAACCAATTTCGACTTCCTATACCCGATAGAAATGAAGCTACGGGACCGCGTCGAGAAAATTGCCAAGGTCGTCTACGGCGCCGATGGCGTTTCCTGGACTGCGGATGCCGAGGAAAAGGCCAAGAAGCTGGAGGGTGACTCACAGTACGATGACTACGCCACGATGATGGTCAAGACCCACCTCAGCCTGACCCATGACCCGACTCTGAAGGGCGTACCCAAGGGGTGGACGCTGCCCATCCGTGACATTCTTATCTATTCCGGGGCTAAGTTCCTGTGCCCGTGCGCCGGCACCATCAGCCTGATGCCGGGTACTTCGTCCAGTCCCGCCTTCCGGAAGGTAGATGTCGATGTGAATACCGGAAAGGTGTCCGGTCTGTTCTAGTCAATACCTGATAAGCAGAGAAAAGGAGAGCTATTTGAGCTTTAATATCGCGGTGGCAGGGAAGGGTGGCAGTGGTAAGACTTCACTGGCAAGTCTCGTTATCCGCTACCTGAAGAATACTGGCACGGGACCTATCCTGGCCGTGGATGCCGACGCCAATGCCAATCTCGGGGAGAGCCTGGGATTAACCGTCAGGCAGACTGTCGGTCAGATGCTGGACGAGTTTCAGGGAGACAAGATAAACATCCCTCCGGGGATGACGAAAGAACTCTACCTGGATTTCAAGCTGAACGAGATACTGGTGGAGAGTCCCCGGATTGACCTCCTGACCATGGGCCGGGGCGAGGGTCCGGAATGCTACTGCTACCCTAATGTTATCCTGAAGAAGTTTGCCGATACCCTGGCGGAGAACTACGCTTACATGGTTATGGACAATGAGGCCGGGATGGAGCACCTGAGCCGCAGGACCACTCAGGACGTTGATGTTCTATTCCTGGTATCAAATCACTCCGTAAAGGGTGTCCGGACCGTTGCCCGGATAATAGAGCTGGTGTCCAGCCTCAAGCTGACAGTAAAGAAACTGCTGCCCGTAATCAGCGCCGCTCCCGACGAGCTTGACCCGCTGGTGAAGGAAGAACTGGAGCGCCAGGGAATAGAGCTTGCCGCGGTAATCCCGAAAGACGAAGAGGTTTACCGCTACGACCTGGAGCTCAGACCACTGCTCGAACTGCCGGATACTTCGCCAGCGGTGCAGGTGGTCAGAGACCTCATGGAACAGGTCCTTGACCAGACAAAAGTATCCGCCCGTTAGCAGGAGGTTTACAGGATACACTCAAGCCAATTGGAATACGTGCCGGGAACCCGGAAAAGGCCGGGAAACTGGTATCGGGTATACTGCAAATCCTATAATGATGGAGGGGTCAATGACAGCACAGATAATCAGAGGCGCTGATGTCGCCAAGCAGATCCGCGCCGAGTTGAAAGAAGAGATAGCCGAACTCAAAGAGAAACACAATGTGGTACCGGGACTGGTCACTGTCCTGGTGGGTGCAGACCCGGCATCACAGGTCTATGTCGGGCAGAAGGAAAAGACCGCCGGGAACCTGGGTGTCTATTCGGAGAGATATGACCTTCCCGAGGACACCAGTCAAGAGGACCTGATGTCCCTGGTTGACCGGCTCAACAAAGACCTCAAAATCAACGGAATCCTGGTACAGCTCCCCCTGCCGAAGCACATCAACGAGAACGAGGTGCTTAGCGCAATCGACCCCAAGAAGGACGTTGATGGATTCCACCCGGTTAACATCGGGAAACTGATGATTGGGGAACCGGACTACCTGCCCTGCACGCCACACGGTATCCAGCAGCTTCTCATCAGGTCCGGCGTGCAGACCGAAGGAGCCGAGGTAGTCGTTGTCGGCAGAAGCAATATCGTGGGCAAGCCAATCGCGAACATGCTTCTTCAGAAGAAAGAGGGTGCCAACGCCACAGTCACGATATGCCACACCCGGACCAAAGACATGGCCTTCCATACCAGGCGAGCCGATATACTGATTGTAGCCGCAGGTAAAGCGAAGGCAATCACCGCAGACATGGTCAAGGAAGGTGTCGTGGTCATCGATGTCGGTGTCAACCAGATTGGTACGACTGCTGAAGGCAAGAGAATCCTCTGCGGAGACGTTGACTTCGATACTGTCAAGGAAAAGGCCAGCGCCATAACGCCGGTACCCGGTGGTGTCGG
>DAOUVG010000037.1 GCA_030667735.1 Dehalococcoidales bacterium | reverse complement strand
CCTCTTCTGGTTCACACTTAACACCAGCAAGCGCAGCATCACGCTGGACATCTCACAACCTGAGGGTCAACAGTTATTCCGGAAGCTGGCCGCGACTGCCGATTTTATCGTGGAATGCTTTTCACCCGGCTACATGGACAACCTCGGTCTCGGGTACTCCGTCCTCAGCGAACTCAATCCCCGCCTCATCGTAACCTCAATCACCCCCTTCGGTCAGACCGGCCCCTACCGTGACTACAAGGCTTATGACTTGGTCGGACTGGCTATGGGCGGTCTTCTTTATCTTATTGGAGAACCGCACCGTCCACCGGTACGGGTCCGGGCACAGCAGGCTTATGCCCAGGCCAGTGTCCAGGCAGCCACAGGAACAATGATGGCCCATTACTACCGCCAGATGAGTGGTGAGGGACAGCACGTGGACGTCTCCATGCAGGAGGCGGTCAGCAATACCATAGACACTGCCCAGCAGGCCTGGGACCTGCAGAAGGTAATATACAAGAGGGTGGCCCCGTTTCGGCCGCTGGGTGATTTGAGTATTCGCTGTGTCTATCCCTGCAAAGATGGCTATGTCGCCTGCTGGAACCCGGAGGAACTCCAGGTCATCAGGGAATGGATGGATAGTGCCGGAGTTCCCTACGATGATGCCCGGATGTCTGCGTGGATTGAAATCCGCCAGAAGGTAGCGGATGGGGAGATAACACTCCACGAGGCAATATCTCAGGAAGAACTGACAGAAATGCAGGAAACGCGCCTCCCTCTCCTGGCGAAGTTCACCCGGCAAGAAATATATGACGTAGCACTGGAAAAGGATTTTGGCTGGGCACCGGTAAACACTCCTAAGAACCTGGTGGAGAGTGCGCAACTGGCGGCGCGTAATTACTACGTCCAGGTAGAGCACCCGGAGCTTGGCGAGACAATCACCTATCCCGGCGCTCCCTGCAAGATGACCGAAACCCCCTGGCAGATATGGGGCCGTGCCCCACTTATCGGGGAGCACAACGAAGAGGTCTATATAAAGGAGCTAGGCATGTCTCCCCGGCGGCTTAATGAGCTTAAGCAGTTAAAGATTATTTAATCCTGTAAGGTTGTATGGAGAAAATCAAGGCATGGACACGAAACAGGTATTTAAAGGTATTAAGGTAATCGACTTCTCATGGTATGCGGTTGGGCCGCAGACAGCCAGACACCTCGCTGTCCATGGTGCCGAGGTTATCAGGGTGGAGTCTACCGTAAGTCCTGACGGCCTGAGACGAAGCGGCCCATTCAGGGACGGCATTAACGGGCTAAACCGCAGCGGCTACTTCAATAACCAGAACCCGAATAAGTACGGCATCAGCCTTAATCTGAAACTGCCCCAGGCGGTGGAGATTGCCCGGAAACTCGTTACCAGGGCTGACGTGGTCACGGAGAGCTTCACTCCGGGGGTAATGGAAAGGTTCGGTCTGGCTTATGACGACCTGACGGAGATAAGGCCGGATATCATTATGATAAGTATGGGGGCACAGGGTCGGGGCGGTCCCCACTCCGGCCATAGTGCGTTCGGACATGTTCAGCAGGCACTCAGTGGTGTCAACCATCTGACCGGTTGGCCGGACGGATATCCTGCCGGCGTACACGGTCCGTACACGGATTTCTTCGTGCCCCACATAGCGGCTATGGCGGTTATCGGTGCTCTCGATTACCGCAATCGCACTGGTAAAGGCCAGTACATAGAGCTTTCACAGCTTGAGACCTCAATCCACTGCCTGGAGACTGCTATTTTAGACTACACCGTCAACGGAAGAGAACAGTGCCGTATGGGGAACCGGCACCCTCAGGCATCGCCCCACGGCGTGTACCGCTGCCCGGGAGATGACCGTTGGTGTGCCATAGCGGTCTTCACGGATGAAGAGTGGCAGGCCCTTTGCCGGGTCATTGGTAACCCCTCGTGGGTACACGACCTCAGGTTCAGCACTCAAGATAACCGTCTGGAGAATGCTGATGAACTGGATGGACTGATAGAAGAATGGACCTGCCGCCACACAGCCGAGCAGGTGATGACCATGATGCAGGCGGCCGGAGTGTCCGCCGGAGTGGTCCAGACTTCACAGGACCTGCACGCCGACCCCCAGTTGAAGCACCGGAACCACTACTGGGTACTCGACCACCCTGAGACAGGCCCGTCTACCTATGACAGCCCGGCATACAAGCTGTCCAAGACTCCAGACCAGGCGCGAATGCCTGCTCCATGTCTGGGCGAGCACAATCAGTTCATTTGCAGCGAAATCCTGGGAATAGCAGACGAGGAGTTTATCCAATTGCTCGGCGAGGGTGTATTTGAATAGGCCATACGGGTATCCTGATATTGAGAATTGGAGCGAAAGATAGGACTCGTATTGATAACAGACTGCTTTGATGGATGGCCAGTAACAGGGAGAATAACATGAGAAGACCGAAAATCCTGTGGGTTGCTCTCGGCTTATTCAGCATTTTTTTCTGCACCTTTCTGGGTTTCTGGTTATGGGCTGAGTACGGGTTCGAGCGCACCATCGTTATGTATGAAACAGCCAGAGCGCCGGTTGTTCAGTCTGCGGTTCCAGGTGTCACTGCTACTGAAGAAGCTGTTACCGAAGACGCCAGACCTGCCCTGGTACCGGAAACTCCACCGTGGCTTTTACCAGTCCGCTGGAGTATGATGGCTGCAGCAGCAATCGTTGCCGTCTACATCATCTATCTGGAGGTGCTATATCGTCGGAGACAGAGAGGCCAGGTACCTCACATGCGGGATTGACTAGCTATGCCTTCCGGGGCATCTGGCGTCAGTGATGCTGTTTCCTGACAAGCCGAAGGCGCAATTGTCGTGGTGGCTACACCAAATACAGTAATAAATAATAGCAAAGGAGACAAACATGAATGCTGTGAATTTCTCTCTGGAGGGTAAGGTGGCACTGGTGGCCGGGGGTAGCCGGGGTATCGGTGAGGCAAGCGCAATAGCGCTCGCCGAGGCCGGGGCGGATGTGGTGGTAAGCAGTCGGAAGCTTCCTGAGCTGGAGAAGGTGGCTGAAGAAATCAGGGCCAGGGGCAGGCGCGGGTTGGCACTTGTTGCTCATATTGGCAAAGTAGAAGAGTCAAAAAGTCTTGTTGAGAAGGTCAAAGCTGAGTTTGGTAAAATTGACATCCTTCTGAACAACGCCGGTACGAACCCCTACTTTGGTCCAATTCTGGATGCCGAGGAATGGGCGTGGGATATTACCATGAACGTAAACCTGAAAGGGCCTTTCGTACTCAGTCAATTGGTGGCCGGTGCTATGCGCGAGCAGGGCGGTGGTAGCATCATCAACATGGCGTCGGTTGGGGGACTCAGACCTGGAGGACAACAGGGCATCTATAGCGTCTCCAAGGCAGGCATGATTATGCTGACCAGAGTCATGGCCAGAGAGTGGGGCGAGTACAATATCAGAGTCAATGCCATCGCCCCGGGTGTGATAAAGACACGATTGAGTGAAGCACTCTGGAAAGATCCGTCCACAGGGGAAGCAGCAATGCGTCGTACTTCTCTGGGCCGCCTGGGGGAATCTGTGGATATAGCCGGGGCTGTAGTCTACCTGGCATCGGATGCCTCCAGCTATGTGACCGGGGATACAATTATTATAGATGGAGGAGTGGCATAGGACTGTGTGTGACTGAGCTACACGCTTCCCGGCAGGCTCTTTGGTGCTGATACCACATTTCCGCAATTGGTTAGCAATATAGAGGGATGTACGCGTCTGCTGGCTAGTAGTAGACCCTGGCACATGACAGGGTCCCGGAAATTCTGCCTGACGGAGGGATGATATGGACTACGAGACAATCAAGTATGAACCGGGGCCAGTAGCTCGCGTGATTCTCAACCGGTCTCAGAAACTCAACGCCCAGAGCTGGAAGATGCTGGCAGAGATGGAAGACGCGTTCAACGCCGCCGTCAGTGACCCAGAAGTGGGAGTGATTATCCTCTCAGGGGAGGGGAGCGCCTTCTCTGCAGGACATGACCTCGACTCGGAAGATCAGCAAGCCGCTCAAGCGAAACGCACAGAGAGTCTCAACGCATTCGCTGGCACAGGACTGAGCCGGGATATCTATGTGGACAGCCACCTCCGCTGGAGGGACCTGCCCAAGCCGACGATCGCCATGGTTCACGGTTACTGCATCTATGGCGGATGGATGATCGCCTCTGCTATGGACTTCATCTTTGCCTCCGAGGACGCGCTCTTGATACCCACCTATGGCGACTATTTCACCACTTCCTGGGACGTGGGTGCTCGGAAAGCCAAGGAAATACTCTACGAAAACCGGTTCATGACTGCCCAGGAGGCGATGACCTGGGGTTTTGTCAACCGCGTCTATCCCGCTGCCGACCTGGAAAGGGAAACTCTGGCCTACGCCGCACGCGTCAACGAGACTGGCTCGTTCTACACACGGACCGTCAAGTTTGCCATCAATCAAACACTGGACATGATGGGTTTCACGACATCAGTCAGAGCAGTGGGGGAGTACTTCATCCGCCGGGACCCAGCACAGCAGCCTCGGCAGCCCGGCACGACGCCGCTGGACGGACGCTTCCGCGGCCTTACTGACAGAGCAATGAGATACCTGCACGAGGACCGCAAGAAGTCTGAGGATTCAGATTGATCAAGCAGAGGCGCTAGGCCACTCACGGTCTGCGTGCAATAGAACTGCACAATATGACGGATTGTTCAATCGTTGGGATTCACATCGTTTGCCATCGTAGTGGGTGTATTTTCACTTGACATTCATAACCCCACACCGCATGCTAGCCAAAGATGCTAATGTTGACCCCCGAAACAGGGTTGCTATTTTTTTGGTAACGCACAAACATCAACGGTACACAAACGTGATGCCGGTGACGGTGCATGAGGAGATTCGAGGCAAGACGCAGGAGCTACCTTGAATCTCGAATACAAACCAATAGTACTATGTCTCCACCGTTACGCAATCACGCTCCTGCTGGCTCATGAATATTAGAAACCATGCTCTACCAATTCTGGCTGTAATTATTGTCTCCATTGTAGCTCTGGTAGGATTACAGTCGGTGCTCGGTGAGTTATCCCGCTTGCCAGACCTCACCGGTGAACAAGCTATCACAAAGACTCCTGCAGATATTGACTGGGCCGGTAATGGCTCTGAGAGTAGTAAAGATGGCGATAAACCGCCCGATTCAGATAGCCGTGGGGAAGCTGTCACATCTGAGGGAGGGCAGAATGGGCAAGTTCCTGGGATATTACCATCACCTACTGGAACCGGTGCAGTCGCATGCCAGTCTGGCATGCCACCTGATATCCCGGTCTTTACGGTGAAAGGCGCTGCGAACACTACTCTACTGAGATCAACTGCCTTAGCAGTATATGATGGGAAAGAATGGAGAATTGCGTCTGATGCAGAGTACTATGGGTATGATGGCGAAGAGCTCAACGCATCAGCGAGGGAATACTCCTCAAGCAGCCGGGATACAATAACCGTAACGCCCATCGTTGAATTTGCCCCGGGTTTCATCCCGACCTCATTGTATACAACCGGGGTATCACTCGACTCCCCACTGCGTTACTACCCTGCTCAATTCGGCTTCTTTTCCAAGTCAGCTTTCACCACTTCCTATGAGTTCTCAACCACTCACTACGTATTCAATACCTCTTTGCTCAATGCCGGACAGATGATTAGTGAGGAGCATTACCTTCAAATCCCAGAAGTGATAACAGAACGCACCGGAGAGCTTGCGAAAGAAATTACCAACGGTCTCAATACACCCTATGAGAAGGCCAAAGCCATCGAGACCTACCTGCGTGGCAACTACGAATATAATCTTTCGTATGAAAGGGCACCGCAGGACCATGAAGCAGTTGACTGGTTCCTTTTCGACGAGAGAAGAGGGGTCTGTATCAATTTCAACTCAGCCTTTGTTGTCCTTGCCAGAGCAGCAGGGATACCAGCCAGACTGGTCACCGGGTTCGCCATTGCTCCGATGGCTGAGGAACAGGAAGTATCAGCCCGTCAAGCCCATGCCTGGGCGGAGATACCATTCGTGAAATATGGCTGGATTACATTTGATGCCACGCCTCCGGATAACGTTCCTCTTACGACAGGGGAAATAAGGAAAGCGGGTATTGCAACCCATATCGAGATTACCGCCACGGGCAGCGTCACCAGGAAGGGGCACCCCTTCGAAGTAGAAGGAACGGTGAGGACTGTAGGCGGTGAGGACGTTGACGGTATCGCCGTCGAGATATTCCTGAACGAGACGAAGGACAAGGGCGGCACACTTATCGGGGAGGGTTGGGCCCTGGAAGGCCATTTCAAGATAGAATGCTACCTCGGTAAAGACGTGGCGGTCGGTGGCTACCAACTGATTGCTCACGCCCGAGGTGATGATACATATGCCGAATCCTGGAGTGACCCCGAGGTCAAGGTTGTATCAGCAACTACGATTACACTTGACGTGCCTGGCACGGTCAGAGTCGGTGATTCGCTGGCCATCGCTGGCACCCTGATGGAGGAGCTTGGTGACCCGATACCGGACCAGGTAATGGAGGTGTCTCTGGCAGGCGGTGCGCCAGCCACAAATCTGACAACGGATGATACCGGGCAATTCTCATTAGACCATGTCTTCAGTCAACCTGGAACCTACACCATAACGGTTGAGTACAAAGGAACCGAGTACTACCTGGGGACAAGTGCTGCGGCGGATATAGACGCCATGATGCCGACCAATATAACGCTCGACCTTGCTGGTGAGGCTCTGCCGGGTGAGACGGTCCCCATAAAGGGTTATCTACGGGATATTCGTGGCAGGGACATTGCGGGAAGAGAAATTCATATTTTTATAGATGGTACTATGATATCAAGAGAGGTCACCGGTAATGACGGCGCATTTGGCACCGAACACGTTTTCGGCGCTGTGGGCTTCCATAGAGTAGAAGCGAGATTTGCAGGGTTTGAATACTACCTGGAGTCCAGTGCCAGCGAACTGATACAGGTCCTGGAAGTCGTGATTGACGTAAAGACAGATGGAACCCTCGTTCGAGGTGAAGACGCCCTCATCGGCGGTGTGCTCCGGACAAAGAATGGCGTACTTCCACACGAAGCTCTGGTTATTCTCCTCGATGATTTGAGGCTTGCAGAGTTGGTAACGGACGAACATGGCGAGTTTGAAATTACTCACCACGTTAGCCCTGATACGACTTTGGGGCAGCATGCCATTGAGTATCAAGTGCCTGGACGGGCCAGAGCCAGAACACAACATGTCATGGTCAAGTCGAGGACATTTCTGGATGTTCAGGTTCCGGCACGAATCTCACCAGGCGATAAACTGAAGGCGATGATGACATTGCAGGACGATACTGGTACCCCCGTAGGTGATGCCAGTGTCTTTATTGAGGGTTATTACCCGCCAGATACTACTGATGGGAATGGCAAGGCTCAGATAGTAGTTGAGGTGCCCGATGATGTGGCGGGACAGAGCCTCTCTTTCAAGTGTGCATTCATGGGGACCGACCAGTATCTCCCCTGTGACAGAACGGTGGAAGTCCCGCTCATGAGAAGTACCGGTTTCCCGTGGTGGGTGTTTGCTTTCATACCGGTTATCGGTGCCGCCGTGGCCGGCAGTTACATGTTACGAAAGCGGAACAGGAAAGAACCACCGCCACAGGTGGATATTATCTCTAGTGAGAGCCAGCCTTCTGTGCTGCCCGAGTCTGAGAGGGAATCAGGGAATTTAGAGACTCGCATTAATGTTGTTCTTCCTCAAATAAAAGAGCCTCTTCCTGACGTGTGGGGGATAGATGATGAGCTTCATATCGAGTGCATGCTGACAGATGGACAGGGAAAGCCCTTGGCATCGAGGCACCTCATAGCCTGTATCGATGGGCAGATAAACGACCAACTGGCGACTGACAAGGATGGCAGAGCCGATATAGCTCACACTTTCAAGCACAAGGGTGAGTATATCATGGAGTGTCGGTTCAATGGTGATGATACCTGCAAACCATCACAGGCCACGAGGATAATAAGGGTTGTCGATTATCGCGAAGAGATTGTAGCGCTATTCGCTATACTCAGGGAATGGGCACCAGCCAATGGTGCCATACTGCCTGTTGGGTCCACACCTCGTGAAATCGAGGAGACTATCAGCCAAAAACTCCAGGGTGTTGATAGTACTGCGTTGGACACGCTTGTCGGCTGCTTTGAGGAAGCGGATTACAGTACACACCATATCGGTAGAAGGCGATACGAAGAGGCGTTTCTATCGCTGGCGCAAGTGCGGGATTCCCACGGAGGGCAAAATGGAGAAGGAACTTAGAAAGGCAATAGTACCAACACTTACCTGCATCGTTCTGAGTGGGCTGGCGGCTTTCTTACTGGGACGCTCCGGCCCTGTCTTTAACTACTTCTCATTAGACTTGTCCTACTTCATTGGACCTGTCATTGCTTTTTTGGTTCTCAGATTAGGGGGAAAGCTCGCAAAGATATTTATGCCCGGACTGGCAGGGAAACTGCTGGCATACAGCCTTAGCGGGGTTTTTTTTGCAGTCGTATTGTACATGCTTGTGAGCTGGGCAAGTATGCTATCGGTAGTTGGGGACACCATTTTATCTTTAGTCAGCACTCTGGGCGGTTACGTAGTTCTCTGTGTCGCTGGCATTACTATTAACGGGATAGGCGGCATACTCGGCGAACATGGAGAGTCAGGTTGGGCAAGTCCGGCAACCAGAGCAATAGGCTTCTCGATGGTTGGATGCGCCATATTTAGTATCATACGCCCCTTTGACCAATGGTGGGAATTTGCACCGTCGGTCGGGGTGGGAATACTAGTCGGATTTGTGGCAAGCGCCGCATCCTCACTGGCTAAATATGGGGAATATTCAAAGACCAGGTTTGTGGTTGATGCTTGCCAGTGGATGGCCCAGTCGCACTTACGGATGTTTGTCCTCGGCGCACTACTGTATTCGTACGTAGCGCTGATTCGACCACTGATAGCAGATAATTTCACCTATATGCCTATTGTCGAATGGGGGATTGTCTGTCTGATTGCATGGCGCGTCTATCGTGGTGTGAGAACGACAATCAGGGACCGGTATTCTGCTCCGCTGAAGTTGTCTACATGGGGAAAACATGCTCAGGAGTTGGAGGAAAAGCTGGACGCCGACCTTGCGCGTCTAGGTGATATTCAGAAGGAGTTCGTGGAGAGGGGTAATCGTTCCGGTTTGATTGTCAGCCTGGTTGTAACGTTGTATGAAAACGGATGGGATGAAGACAGGATATGCCGCACACTGGTTCCCCTGATACACCATG
>DAOUVG010000313.1 GCA_030667735.1 Dehalococcoidales bacterium | reverse complement strand
TTAACGAATACCGGCTACAGTCAGGGTATTGTAAGCTGGTCACACCAGGCAGATAAAATGGTGTTTATCGTAGGAGCTATTGAAGACGAAGGGAAATATGACATATATCTGGTTAACGCAGATGGTTCCAATATCGTCAATATTACCCCCACTTATTTCCCTCCGACCTTCTTATGTTATACACCTGTATTCTCAATAGATGACAGCCAGATATTCTTCATTGGAGAATGGTGGGAATAGACTCGGGCTACAAAAACCGCCACGCTTATCTTATTACTGCTGCCTGACATTGTGAAATAAGGAGCCATAAGTTGATTTTCGTTGGTGGTGTGGCGGCGGCTGCCCGTTTCGAAGAGGTCCTGGGTAGCAAACGGGTAGCGAAACCCGAAAAAGCCATAAACAGCAGGTGACATAAACTGGAAATTAGCCTCAAATAGTGGCGCGCCCAGAGGGATTCGAACCCCCGACCCTCGGTTCCGAAGACCGATGCTCTATCCGCTGAGCTATAGGCGCTTGCCCTAGTATAGGCTCGATAGGGCCGGCCAGTCAACCGACTGCGACAGAGCTGCCGGCAGTTTGCTGGTATCTGAACCTGGACCGGTCTGTGGTCGCGGGCCAGGTGGGCCTTGAGTCTCTTGATAACGTCTGGCCACGGCTTTGCCGTGCTCAGTGCGGTCTGTTACTATTGACTAAGATGGCGCAGGAACAGCATCGATACTGAAAAGGGGGCTTCCTATAGAGGGACTATGAAAATTGACATATCTTTCCTCGGTGCAGCTCAGAATGTTACGGGTTCGTGTTTTCTGGTTGAGACTAGCGGTGTCAGATTACTGGTCGACTGCGGGATTTATCAGGAGCGAGAATTCATACACCGCAACTGGGATAGTTTCCCTTTTTCGCCCGATGCCCTGGATGCAGTCCTCCTGACGCATGCCCACCTTGACCATTGCGGGCTGCTACCCAAGCTGGTCCGCGAGGGATTCAATGGTCCGATATACTGTACGGCTGCCACTGCAGATATCTCCGAAATAATACTCATGGATTCGGCAAGGATACAGGAGGAAGATGCTGAGTTCAAGGGAAGGAGGCATCGTCGTGAGGGAAGGCGTGGCGCACATCCTGAAGTCCCGTTATATACCACTGATGATGCCAGTGCGGTTTTCCCTCTCTTCTCTCACGTGGAATATGGGGAGGAGGTAGAAGTGGGCGAAGGTGTTAAGGCTGTATTCCGCGATGCCGGACATGTTCTGGGCTCGGCGATGATAAAGGTCAGGGTAAAGGATAACCGGGAGGAGAGGACTATTCTCTTCTCAGGAGACGTCGGCAGGCATGACCGGCCCATACTGCGAGACCCCACTACCTTTGAGGATGCGGACTACGTACTCGTTGAGTCCACATATGGTAATCGGCTCCTGCCTGATGCGGGCCACACCAACGACGAACTGTCCGAGGTGATAAACTCGACGGTGGATGCCGGAGGCAATATCGTTATTCCCAGCTTTGCCCTGGAAAGGGCGCAGGAAGTGCTGTATTGTCTGAACGAGCTTCTGCTGGAAAACCGTGTACCGCATCTGTTGACCTTCGTCGATAGTCCGATGGCAATCCGCATTACGGAGGTATTTGAACGTCATCCGGGGTTGTTCGACGAGGAAATGCTGGCGCTGCTGCGTAAAAAAGAATCGCCTTTTGACCTGCCAGGCCTGACACTGGTGAGAACAGTAGGTGAATCCAAATCGATAAACCGTGTAAAAGGCAGTGTGGTGGTCATTGCCGGCTCCGGCATGTGTACTGGCGGCAGGATAAAACACCATCTGGTAACTAATATCTCCCGGCCAGAGAGCACTGTGCTCTTTGTCGGATACCAGGCTAAAGGGACTCTGGGAAGACGTATAACTGACGGTGCCAGGAGGGTCAGAATACTGGGACAGCACTATCCCGTCCGGGCGAGAATTGCCCGGCTACACGGCTTTTCCGCACATGCCGACCGGAACCAGCTCTCCGGATGGTTGTCCGTGTTGAAGAGACCACCCCGGCAGGTATTCGTTGTCCATGGTGAAAAAGAAGCGGCCCATGACTTTGCTCATTTCCTGAAACAGGAGACAGGCTGGGAAATATCGGTGCCCGGGTATCGGGACCGGGTTGTCCTGGAATAGAGGCGCAGGCTCAGTTGGCCTTTGCTTTGAGGACTAATACCAGCCCGCTCTTGAGACAGGTCCGGCACTCTTCGCGTAGACGGTGATTCCTGAGTATCTCCTCTAACCCACCGTTCTTCAGATAGCCCTTGAACCCTCGATAGTGGGACCCACCGGCAAGGAATTCTACAATCCTTGCCAACCTTGCCCAGATATGCCCGGGCAGGGGGACTTGAAAATCTATGAAGACCAGGGCTCCATCCTGTCGAACAACCCTCTTCATTTCAGAAACAGCTTTGTCCTGACTGGCCTTATCCCTATCGTGCAGTCCGAAACTTATGGATGCATAATCAAAGTAACCATCGGGATAAGGCAGGCTGGCTGCATCACCTAGCTGGA
>DAOUVG010000137.1 GCA_030667735.1 Dehalococcoidales bacterium | reverse complement strand
TTTGCATGGGCAGAAGGCCGAATCGAGGGGGACACCCCCTCTGGACACCTTTTTTTCATCACCCTGCCAGACTCGATCCGGGATACGTGTTTGCCCCCTGGATTCCAGCCTGCGCTGGAACGACATCAACATCCACCATACGTAAAGATATATACGAGACACTACACTAGCGGTCAATCACGGCAATCACCGGCAGGTGGTCGGAAGCAGTGGTCACAGGTACAAAGACTTCGCTCACCTGCAAGTCTGCGGATACCCATACGTAGTCTATCCGCTGGTAGGGGTCGACCGAGTTGAAAGTGTTTGCCGGTGAAGGGTCCACCGTCCCCGCAGCATCAACAAGCCCCGCCTGCCGCAAGGTCTCCATCTCCGTTGCAGCCGACCCGGCATTGAAGTCGCCGAGGACAACGGTATTACCGGTGCCATTGAGGAACTGAACGAGGCTGGTCGACTGTACCTGCCGTACCTCCGAATCATCCTCAAGGTGATGGAAGTGAGTGGCAATTACACGCAGCCGGTTTCCATCCCCGAGGTCTATCATCGCAGAGGTGAACCCGCGCAATATGAAGAGGTCACGCGGCGGCAATTCGTGATTCTCATGCTCAATGATGGGGTACCGACTCAATATCGCGTTGCCCCAGAGCGGGTCGGCGGTGGGACCGGATACATAGGGCATGTCCAGACGCTGCGAGAGCCAGGTCAGCATATCGACCCGGCCACTGATTACCCAGCCCCGGGAGACCTCCTGGAGAGCTACGATATCGGGACGGCTTTCTTCAATGACCATGGCCAGGGCTTCCATGCCGAGATAGCCGGTGGGACTGAAACCGTTGTGCAGGTTGTAGGTCATCACCCTGACGGGAAACCCATTCCCGGAGGTCGGGGCAGGCTCCTCCCAGGCAATAGCGCCGGCCAGGGATGGCACCAGCAGGACAACAGCCAGTACCGGTAGAAGCCATGACTGCCGGCTAACGCCGATTCTATCACGCAATCCGGCTGTAGATAACAGTACACAGAGTATCATCAGAACCGCAGCCAGAACTTCAAGAACTGTGTTGCTATAAGGCAGGCTCATCTGGTAGACGACGTAGTAGACCAGCAGAAGCACCACCAGCAATATCATTCCCACACCATTACCTGCCACCAGTCGCCCAAAACCAGAAGGGCCCCTGCGGTTATCAGCGGCAACCGCAAGCGTCACCAGAAGTAATGCGCCGGATATCTGTCCTCCGAACACCGTCAGGGCTGCGAGCCAACCAGGCTCGGGGTACGGAAAAAGGCAAATAACAATCAGCACACATCCACTGATAAGTGCAATCGGCCACAGTGTACGGCGTTGCCGGCCCAGCAGCCAGACTGCCGCAGCCAGGGCAACTATCTGTCCGAAGACCACCCAGCCCGAGGCCAGGGGTAGTCGCCACCCGGTTACTGTCGCCAGGCGGGCAACATTTTGTAGCATCACTAATTGCAGGAAGAAGAACGGGCCAATAAACAGCCAGGCAGTAGTGCTCAGCCTCGTGGTTACGGGCGATCCGTTTTCATTACTGCGAGATGCTGCCCTGCCAGCCAGGAACAACCACTGGAATACCACCAGCAGAGCAGTTACCAGCAGCGCCGGCCAGACCGGCTGCCAGACAGGGTCATAGGTCAGAAATGCGCTGTGGAGTGCGGTGTCCAACGCCAGCCCGAGCAGAAGCCCAAGAACAAAATGCCCGGCAACCGAGCCGTTACGACGTCGCGACTCATCCAGACCGATTGGCAGGTACATCACGAACAACGCCGTTCCGACCATTGCCAGGATGAGGTTGAAGAGCGGCTCTCCCCACCAAACCTGCATCAGTAGACGGAGCAGTCCCAGACCACCGGCAGTAACCGCTATCGCACGGCCGCTTCCCAGTAACCGGCGCAGTCCTCCAGCCAGAAAGGCGGTCAGAAAAACGGCAAGAGCCGCTATGCCAAGGTACACGGCACCGAGGCCAAAGCGGTCGCCCAGTGTCCACGTCAGCCCGGGAATGAGTACTCGCAGCACCTGAAGCCCGAACATCACGGTTAGAGCCGTCAGGCCCACCTCTGAAACGGCGGGTCGTTCTGCGAGCGCCCCTATGGAGCGCAGGGCTGTGGTCATCGACCTGGCATTACTCTCAGGCATATTCTCTTCCCAGCAGGGTGATGAAAACCCTTTCGACCATCCCCCTGACCCCCTTCCTGGCCAGGAAGGGGGAAAATATTATATCTGGGGGACACCCCCAGGCCCCTGTTATAATCCTATCCCCATGCGGCCCAGATGGGGTGCCCCTCAGAAGGGGCCAAGCCCCTCTTTCTCTTTTTTAGCACCCTGCTAGAATACGCATGAAATCCCTCACGTGTGAGAGCCTTCACAAGTGAAATCCCTCACGTGTGAGAGCCTTCACAAGTGAAAGCCTTCACAGGTGAAAGCCTTCACAGGTGAGTGTCCTCACCTATTAAGGGGGGCGTTTTGTCTTCGCAGACAGTCACTGTCGGACAGTATGCGTGCGTCCGCAGTGCGGGCATCGCACACTGGTTGTGCGCAGCTTGGGTGGTACTCTCAGCCTGGTACCGCACTCACAGTCTACGGTGCGGTACTTGTTCATCCGCCACATCAGGTCGGATACCTCGCGAGTGCGTTCCACCTTATCAGGTTCGCGCTCTACAGGCGTGGTATCTTCAACCGCTCCCCTGATGCCAACAGTTCCGGCACCGGCAAGCGTTGTGCCACCAAGGATGTTCTTACCACCTTTGTGAACGGAACCGTACGCGTTGTTATAGTCGGCCAATGAGGCACCACCGCCCATGGAACGCAGTATGCGTACCCTTTCCGAGATGGGCGGGTGAGTGCTGGTCAGGTCGGCCGCAGCTCTGCCCTTGGCACGGAACGGGTTGATAATGTACATCGGCGCCGTAGCCTTGTTGGCTGCCTTCACAGGCACTTTGGAAGCACCCAGTTTCTCCAGCGCCGAAGCCAGTCCCTCGGGGTACCTGGTGTAGACTGCCGCAGAAGCATCAGCCATGTACTCTCTCTTGCGAGAAATGGCAAAGTAGATAAGCTGGGCAAGGATTGGCGCCAGTATTGCCAGTACCAGAGCGACAATCATGATTATCATCTGCGCCTGACCACCCCCGGCGCCGGACCGGGAGCTCCTCCGACCACCATACATCCCGCCGAAGAGCATCATCCGCGAGCCGAAAAAGGCCAGGATAACAATAGTACCCAGGAGGACCCCGCAGAGAGTCATCAGGAGGACATCACGGTTCCTGATGTGGGCAATTTCGTGGCCGATTACTCCCTGAAGTTCGTCACGGTTCAGCCTCTGCAGGAGTCCGGCCGTAACCGCCACGGATGCCTTCTTAGCATCCCGGCCGGTGGCGAAGGCGTTCATCGACGGGTCGTCGATGATATAGACATCGGGCATCTTCTCAAGTCCGGAGGCAATCTGCATCTCCTCGACTATGTTGTAGAGACGCGGGTGGTCTTCACGCTTTATCTTCTTCGCCCGGGACAGCGTCAGCATGATGTTGTCCCCCTGGAACCAGGCCACCAGGTTCATTACCACCAGCAGCGCCAGGGCAATCACCAGTCCACCGATGGCGTTACCGAGGAAAGCCACGCCCAGTAAATAGCCAATCCCCAGCAGCAACGCTGCCATTGCGCCGACCAGTATCACCGACCGGATTCGATTGGACCGAATCTGTTCCCACATCATGTCCGGCTATCTCTCCCGCTAGAAACTGACCTTGGGTGCTTCCCTCTCCGCGGGGGCTTCCACCTCGAAGAACTCCTCTTCTTTGAATCGGAACATACCGGCGACCAGGTTCGAGGGAAACATCTGAATCTTGTTGTTGAGGCCGAGAACGGAATCGTTGAAGTACTGGCGCGAGAAGCTGATTCTGTTCTCTGTCGACGTTAACTCCTCCTGGAGTGCCAGGAAGTTCTGGTTCGCCTTGAGGTCAGGATAGTTCTCCACCACGGCCAGCAAGCGGCCCAGGGCACCGCTGAGTTGCTGTTCGGCCTGGGACTGCTGGCCGACACCATGACCGACCGCCTGTTGCGCCAGGTTACGCGCATTGGTTACGGACTCGAGTGTCTCCCGTTCGTGCTTCATGTAGCCCCTGACCGTCTCCACCAGGTTCGGGATGAGGTCGTGCCTTCTCTTTAACTGGACATCTATTTGTGCCCAGGCATTCTTCATCTGGTTGCGTAATCGCACCAGACCGTTGTAGATGCCTACGAGAGCAAAGACAAGGACAGCTACTATTCCCAGAACAACATAGAGGGCAGTCATAAGAACACCTCCGCGATAATCGCTCGTTTTTCTACCGTTATCTGTTAGTAATTGGTCTTTGGAGCCGACGAACCTGCCGGTCACAGGAACCGGGCCAAATCATCCTTGAATCTTGAACACTTCGCCCAGAAAAGTGATGATACGTTCCTGGGAGTCCTCTTCCCCGGGTTGCTGCGCGGCCAGATGGGCCACCACCTGACCAACCTCTCCGCTGTCAAACCACAGCCCGTCCCCATCGGGGCAGGCGTCTATCATTATAACCGGTACGTGACCGAGGGCCACCTTCTTCATCTTCTTGTGGCAAACAGGACACCGGCGCTTTTTCTCTGCCGACTCCACTTCCCCGGTCAGATGGAGGGCCTCAAGACCGGTCGATTCCAGTTGCATCTTCTCCAGCAGAAGCTCTATCTCTCCGGCATCGAACCAGACTCCGGAGCAGTCCACGCAGTAGTCAAGCTCAATTTTCTCATGCTCGACGACTATCATCGGCTTGCCACATGCAGCACAGTCCATATCCGCAATCTCCAGAAGACGTTCCACTAAGTGTAGATAAATGGCCGGCAGGTGTCAAGGAGATGTACTATCTAGCAGGGTACTGAAAAACCCTTTCGACCCAACCCAGTGCGAGCCCCTCTCAGAAGAGGGGGCGCCACTAAGAAGGGGCGACACTTTCCTCTTCCTATAC
>DAOUVG010000060.1 GCA_030667735.1 Dehalococcoidales bacterium | reverse complement strand
GGTAGCAAAGATGTCGAGGAAAACAAGCTCATCAGCCCCTTCCCGACAATAGGCCTCTGCCGCTTCCACCGGGTCTCGGGCATCCTGCAGGTTGACAAACTTGACTCCCTTGACCACCCGCCCCTCTTTCACGTCCAGACACGGAATGATTTTAATCTTATTCATGCTTTACAACTCCTGGAATCTGATTAGCTGTTGGTAGTCCATAACAGTGCTCATGCCCTGGTTCTCGACATCCAGGCCAGCTTCCATAGCAGTGGCCACCGGATTCAAACCATTAACCAGGATTAAGCCAATACGATTAAGTTCGACCGGGACTTCACATACCGTCTCGCTGGCATTCCCCATCACCAATACACCGCCCAATCCGGCCTCTTTCATTTTGGCCACCACATTCTCTACTATCGGTCGGCAGAGCGCCGGTATCTCACGGTAGGTGGCCAGTATTTTACCTTCTCCCGTTCTTAATACCTGTGTTACCGAGGTCATCCTGGCCCTGATGAATACCTCGGAAGGGTCAAGGGAACATCCGGCATACTGAATGAGCTCCACGAAACGGACAGGCTCATTATTTCGAACCTGAAGGATGCCGGAGAATCCGGAGGCCATAGGGACACCAGCCTTGAGTGAGGTGCCATTGAACACAATGCTGCAAACCGTAGCCAGTCCTACCTTGCCCTTGGGAACTACTAAATCACCCAGTCTCTCACCCTCTTGAGCTATCGCTACCAGGTCGCTAACGCAAATTTCCCTGGCAAAAGCAGGGCTCATTACCTGGAGTGCCTTTTGGAACTGTCCCTTCGGGAAAAAGGAGATATTGACCGGGACAGAACCGGTGCGATTCTGTGGATTGAAATCAGTACGGAAGGCAAGCAGCTCAATTCTGGAGATGGCGTAACCTACCTTGTCCTTGACCAGAGCACTCTTTACCTCTTCAATTCCCTGTTCAGTGAGTACCCGACCATCCCGACGCCCCAGAAGCCTGGTCAACCCGCGCTCGTCCATTAGCTTGAGATGGTATCTGACTGCTCTTTCTCCGAGTTCAACCCCGTAGTCTTTCAAGTGGCGGGAAATGACTCTGGCTCCAACCGCTTCCTGAGAGTCACTCAAAACCTTCAATATAGCGAGCATCTTTCGCTCGACATCCTGCGTTTCAAATCCCATCACAATACTCCGTCAATCACTGGTATAAGGCTAGAGGAGACCGTGTTCCGTATTATATCTTCATTGAGACAGCCTGTCAATCCGGTGCTGTGCAGGGTCCAGTACAGCCGATGCCGGTTACCACCGGAGAGTGACTGTACAAGAAGAGGACTACTCCTCCCTTATCGGTATTGTCTGGTTCACACCTCCTTCGTCCTGCTATGGAACAGAGAATTATAGACCGACAAGTGGTACAATCTCTGGAAGAGGTCATACCTTTCATCATGTTAACGGTATACCACGAGAGAGGCAGTCGCTTTCAGGCACTTCAGGTTTAGTAATGTCTACATTTACTCAGCATGGAAACAGCAGTGGAGATTGGGACCTCGCACGGTTCGAGAAGGAATTCAGGTTAACATCAGAACAACTACTGAGTAAATTTCGGACTGCCTGTGCACGAGCAAGCCTCCTGCTATCGCCTGATGAATTGGGCAGATGGGCAAACGAGGGTCTTGCTCTGTCCCGCCATTCCCCACCCCTCTCGTTGGAAGCAGCAAAGGAGTATTTTCGGGTCACGCCCGAGGTCCTGGGTATTCTCCCATTCCCGCGCTTTCTCGATTGGGCCAGTAGAGGGAAGATGCTCTGCCGTGATAGTCCCGGTCTTGCTGCTGCCTACTTCCGGGCCAGTCCAAAGGTTCTGGCTATACTTCCCGGGAGACAAATAGAGGTCTGGCTGGCAATGGGCCCGGGTCTCTACAGGAGAAACCCGGAATCAATGGAGCTGGCCTGCCGCTTCTTTGACGCCACCCCCGCTCTCCTGCAGAGTCTGAGTCTGATTAAGATGGAGCGGTTCGCTCTGTTCCTTGAACGTCTAGCCGAGACTTCCTGCGACCTGGCTGTCGAATGCCTGGACTCAGCTCATCGAGTCCTGTCCATGTTAGGAGAGGAAGAGCGTGGGCTTTTCCTGGCTGTGGCCCTGGCTCTTGTTCGTCTGAATCCGAGGGCATCTGCTACCTTCTTTCAGAGAGGTACCGGGGCCTTGGCCAGTATCGATGGTGGTCAAAGGAGAAGGTTCCTTTCACTAATGGGGAGAATAGCCCGATACAACGGTCAGCTTGCCCTCTCTTTTCTTACCGATTGCTCGCAGGCCTTCGGTAGAATCGATAGTAGCCTGCATTCCCGCCTTCTGGACCGGAGTGATGCCGTGCTGGCAATATCGACCATTGCCGGGATAGAGTTTCTCAAGAACTGTCCTGCCGTACTGGCAGAGATAGATATTCCCGGGCTGGAACGCTGGTTTAGAGAAGGGGTCAGGCTGCTGGGAAAGGATGAAAAGACGGGCCTTGCCCACTTCCGCCTTGAGTTTACGGAAGAAAGGGCTCTGGAACGACTGCTGGTTACAGTCGAGCTTGACCAGGTCAGGGAAGTGCTGCTCATGTACGGTCAAGCTCTGGGAGGCACCGAGATAGAGATTCGGCCCAGTGAGAGCCTGGCGGTGTGGAGTATGGGAGCCATAAACCCGGGCATACCGACTACGGACGGGACCACCATCTTCCTGCCATCATTAATGGACCGCTATGATTCGAATGAGGAGAACTTTACCTGGTACAAGGTGGCGGTCACACATCAGGCTGGCCATATCGAGTTTGGTACCTTCGACTTCTGCTTTGGGAAGGAAGCGGTACTGTTCGCTGACCGGCGACACCAATTACCGTCAACAGATGGGGCTGGCCTGACCGATATGGAGAGGTTCCTCAGCCTCTTTGACGATAGGAGGCTCGCTGCCGATATATACTCCCTGGTGGAGGACATCAGGGTCGACTATCTGGTGAAGTATGGATACGCGGGGATAAGGGCCGGATACAAGTCGGTCCAGCAGGAGACGGTGTGGAGACGACCTTCTCCGGACCATCTTCCGCTGAGGGAAGCATTCCTCGAAATACTCATCCGGCTTAGTCTGGATGGTGAGCTTCCTTTAATCCCTGCCATTCTGCGTAGTCCGATTGAATCAGCGCTGAAGCTCTTGCAGCGTTTGCAGTCACCACAGGCAACCGTCGAGGATTCCGCCGAGGCTGCTCTTCGACTGTACGAAATTGCCGGCACCATCTCCAATATCTATGAACCGGAGTGGGAATGGGAAACAGCTAACCATGGTGAAGACGGGCCTGACATGGCAGTGAAAGCCTATCGCCGTTCTGATAGTGACAACGTCACCCTTGAACCGGGTGTGGAGGTATCATACCAGGCCCCGACAGATGTAGAATATCGTGGTAATTCCCATCCCGACATGCTTCGCATACTGCCAAAGGCTGAGGATGATTCTGACCAGGGGATTCCGTCCCCCATATCGCCTCCCGGTGCTGAAGTGCAACTCAACGGGATTATGCAGGCAAGGAACGTCCTGTCCGATCAGTACACGACAGACCTTCCCGGTGAAATCCGTGCCGGGGAAACTGTCTCTACCGGGCAGGACGGAAACACAGGGTTGTCTGATACCGATTATCCCCGGGAGGGTGCTCTCCAGAGAGAAGACGGACAATCGTTCCTCTATGATGAGTGGGATTTCCATGCCGGCTGCTACCGACCAAAGTGGTGCCGGGTGAGGGAGAAGCTGCTGCCTGAAGTTAGCACCGATTTCTTTGAGGAAACCCTGGCCCGTAGTCACCGGCTGGCCGCCCAGGTCAGGAAACAGTTCGAGATGATAACCCCGGAACTTCTCAGGAAGGCAGACAGACTCTATGACGGTGAAGAACTGGACCTGGATGCTGTGGTCAGGGCCGTTGTGGAGAGGAAGGCAGGCTGCATCTCTGACGAGAGGATATACTGGAAGAGGAGGAGGGTGCAAAGAGACGTGGCGGCAATCCTGCTTCTTGATATGAGTGCCTCCACCAGCAACATAATCAAGGATACCGATAATGAATACCCTGAGTGGTACCTCGACCTGGTGGAAAGTTCCCCCGGAATGATAACACACGGTGGTAAAGTGCTGACCGGAGCATCACGGCGCGTGATAGATGTGATGAAGGAAAGCGTGGTGTTGATGATGAACGCCCTGGAAGGTGTCGGAGATTGTTACGGGGTCTATGGCTTCTCAGGTCACGGTCGGGAGAATGTGGAGATACTGGTTGTCAAAGGAATAGACGAGGGATTCTCCGGCACTGTTAAGAGCAGGGTAGGCAGCATCGCACCGCTACATGGTACCAGAATGGGTTCAGCTATAAGACATGCCATTTCGAAGCTGGATACACATGATGCGAAGACAAAGTTACTCTTCCTGGTCAGTGATGGATATCCTCAGGACGAGGATTATGGCCAGGGTGATGGCGATGAAGAATATGCCCTCCAGGATACCAGAGTGGCCTTCCTTGAGGCCGAGAGAAAGAACATTATACCTTTCTGTCTTACGGTTGACATAGCCGGATACGATTACCTGAGGAGAATCTGCCACGACATCAACTACGAAGTAGTCAATAACATCGAATCTCTACCGCAGCGCCTGCCCATCCTCTACAAAAGGCTGACATCCTGAGCATTGGTTTCTGGCGGAGGCTATCAGCAGTCTTTCTCGGAATCTGCCGGGCCTTCCAGGTAGCTTGCCGTCAGCACCATTGGGAGGTTGTCAACAACAGGGGGGAGGACTGTTTACTCGTAGCTACAGGAAGGAGTTGTTGGTCGAGGTAAGAATCCGGTATAATCGCTGTTGCAGAGACCTTTGAATACAGCTACCCTGCGGTTGCCTGCAAACCACGAGAGGTATCCCGAACCCCTGCCCGACCGGAAAGGGATGGGTGTTTCTACCCGGACTGGAGATGATGATGCTGGTACGATTGAGCACAGTTAGAGACTACCTGGGAGTCCTGAAACCTCGCGAGAGCATTCTGCTGACTTTTATCGGCGTTTGCGCGGCAGTCGTAGCCGGAGCAGGGCATCCACCACCCGGCAGGCTCATGATTGTCTTCATTGCGGTTCTGCTGGCCAGCGGGGGCTTAAACGGTCTCACCAACTACCTCGACCGCCATATTGATGCCCGGATGCAGCGTACCAGAAACCGGGCTTTGCCCTCGGGACGGATAGTGCCTGCGGAGAGGGTACTACCGCTGACTATAACCCTGGTTCTCATCGGCATGGTGCTGGCCTGGGTTATGCATCCCCTGTGCTTCTGGGCTGGTCTGGTGGGTGTAATAGCAGCCCTGGTATGGCGGAAGAGGTGGACATGTGTTTTCCCCCAGGGCATTCTGGCCAGTTGTGCACCGGTCCTGATCGGCTGGCTGGCCATTGACCCCTCTTTTAGCTGGGAGTTGTTGTTCCTCTGCCTGCTTATTGCTATCTGGCTTCCTATCCATCTATGGAGTGTCATGATTGCGCGGCGAGATGACTACCTTGGAGCCGGTATCAGCTATTTTCCTCTGAGCCGAACTCCCGGCGAGGCGGTCAAGCTACTGGTGGTACTCAGCCTGCTGCTCTATGCAGTGTCTCTGACCTTCTACTTCGTGGCTAGCTTTCACTGGGTATACCTGACACTGGCCAATCTTCTCGGGGGTGTCCTGGTATATACCAGCATCCGTCTGGCTATATCTAACTCCTCAGAGCAGTCCTGGCGACTCTACAGGATGTCTGCGTTCCCCTACCTTGGCCTGGTATTTGCGGCAATGTGCCTGGATATGTATGTACTGGGCGGGTGACACTTACAGCTATCTTCGGCTCAGGTGACCTGGCTGCGCGAGTGACGATGGCTGTAGTCTGGTTGTGTTCCTGATACTTATAGTCCGAAGGGCAGAGTGCCACGGACTTTGCCCGTGGGTGCCCAGGAAGTCAATAAACAACCAGATGGTGATGTGGAAGGCGCCCTCCATACCTTCGGCAAAGAATACGCCCAGCGTCATTGCCGGGGCGGCAATCAACTCATTAGCCCGTTGCCGGCGGACGCCGGGCTCCTATACCCCCGGCGTTCCCTTCATCACCTGCTCATACATCGCGGCGACGGTAGATGCCACCTGTTGTCTCACTGTCTCGTCCGGTGGTACAGGCAAGCACGCGGTCAGATCCGTTTCGCTCACGACTTCCTTTTTAGTAGCACCGGCACCAATCAGACTGCTCACACGGTCACGCATTGCTGTAAAGTAGATGTGGGTGTTCGTTACTGTCTCCATGCCACAAACCGGCCCGTGTCCCGGCGCGATGATGTCTACCTCCATCACCTCGACGCGGTGCAAGAAGTCTATCCACTCACCGAACAGCGAATTCGGTGTCACCAGAGGCATACCGCTCACGATGTTGTCTCCCGCGAAGAGTACTCTTTCCTCGGGCAGGTACACAGCCAATGAGTCCGCAGAGTGTCCGCCCGCGTAGAACAGTACCAGTGTCCTGTCCCCCATACAGAGCTTCAACTCCCTGTCAAAGACCACCTGTGGCAGAGCAATCTCGGCATTGTCGAAGGCTTCTTTGTACTGTTGATAGATGTCCGGGACGTAGCGACTGACTTCTGCGGGTAGATTCTCCTTGAGGTATGCTATCTCATCTGCCGCCCCCCGGTGCGCTATTGTTCGGCCGGTCAAGTGGGCACCGCCAATCAGATGGTCGAAATGGCCATGCGTGTAGACCAGATACGCGATATCGAGTTGGGACAGCCGGCGGAGTTCATTGCGCAGGTCGCTTACTTCGTGGGGAAGAGTTGGCGCATCTATCAGCACCGGGCCTTTCTCTGTGACCACGCAGCCGATATTGCAGCCAAGATACTCCGTCTCGATGAATACGCCATCCGTAATCTCTTTCATTACTCCTCCTCATGCGAATCTCCTGACGTTGTCCACGGTGATATATCTTGTATGCATTGACGGAGATGCACCAATGGAATCGCCGATGTGCAGTGTATCAGGGATCCTGCCTTGATAACCGTGAAGAGATGAGGAACAGTATACTGGCAACAAGATAGGGCAGGCCAACCACTAGCCAGGCAAGGAAATGGTTGCGGCCAGCATACTCGGCTATATGGATACCCAGTCCGATGGAAGCTGCGGCCAGCAGAATACTGGCAAGTCGCTCTCGCCACCAGGATACAATAGTACCAAGCAATGCCAGACCCTGGAGTATACCGAGTAGAATGCCTGCCGTCTCGATTGCCTCTCTGCCTTCGTCCAGAATTTCACCGACAGTTTCACCGATAAGGACGACAAGGAAGAATCCTGCCATGACCAGCCCGATAATGCGTGCCGCCCACTTCATTCTTCTTGCCAGACGATGCCGTTTACTATCCAACATTAGCTGGTTCCTCGCATCAAATCAGTAACTGGTGGATATGCTACGCTTTTACTCATTAAACGTCAAGTCCTCGAATTGAAGAATCCGGGGCAGAGTAACGGATTGGGGAGTGAAAGCGCGGCGGTTATGGCTCAGGTCTGAGCCTTCTGCTCCCGCAAGGCGTCCAGCCAGCCGGCAGATTTCAAGTCGCGCTCGAGGAGGTGCTTAATATAGCTCCTCATTATTGTCTCCAGTTCGCGGGAAAGTTGAGCGTTAAGCTTGAGGTGGTTGGCGGTATCGTAGGCACTGCTCTGGAGCAGGC
>DAOUVG010000067.1 GCA_030667735.1 Dehalococcoidales bacterium | reverse complement strand
TAAGAGATACAAGTGCCCGGCCTGCGGGTCTGAGATACTGTGCATCAAGGCCGGACCTGGCGAAGTGAGTTGCTGCGGCAAGGAAGTAGAGCTTCAGCAACCGAAGCCGATTCCATCATCGGACTAAAAGAGATACTTATCGAGTGCTGGACACTGTCGGACCGGCAGTGTGATTTGTGATATTCCGGATATTCTCTGCCAACGACTTTCCCGTTTACTTCCAATTACGGGCGTTTCTCTTTTTACCTGAGCAGTGAAGCCCGTCCGACGGGTTACCCATGTCTGCTCTGTATCAGTGAGAAGAACTCGGCGCGGCTGGCCGCCCTTCGACGGAACAGGCCTCTGATGGCCGACGTCGTGATATTGCTCCCCGGTTTCTTGACACCGCGCATCACCATACACATGTGTTCCGCCTGAACCACCACGGCAACGCCCTGTGGATTTACTCCGTCGTTGATGGCTTCGGCAATCTGTGTGGTCATTCGCTCCTGAATCTGGGGTCTTCTGGCGAGTATCTCCACCACCCTGGCCAGCTTACTGATACCGACAACACGGCCGCTTACGTCGGGGATGTAGCCGATGTGCACCACACCGTAGAATGGCAGAAGATGGTGCTCGCACATCGAGTAGAAAGGGATGTCCTTGACTATCACCATTTCCCGGTGGCCGAGCTCGTAGCCCACGCTTAGCTCTTCCCGGGGGTCTACGCCGAGCCCGGAGAACAACTCGGTGTACATCTCGGCGACCCGCCGCGGTGTATTCGCCAATCCTTCTCTCTCAGGGTCTTCACCGATAGCCCTGATAATTGCGCTGGTTGCCTTTTTTATCTCTTCCTCGTTTATCACTCAAGTCCTCCTCTGGTGTTGCTACTGTGTTCCAGTTCCCATCGGTACCCGTGCGGCCCAGATGGGCCGCCTTCCCCTTCCTGGCCAGGAAGGGGGGAAAGATTATGTCTGGGGAACACCCCCAGACCCCAGCCAGAGGGAGCGCCCCTAAGAAGGGGCGGGGCCCATCTGGACTCCCCTTTTCAACACACTGCCGGGGGTTCATGGAGTGGCCTGCCGTCTCTTTTGTTGTAGCAATAGAAGCACACTGAGAATGATAGCCAATATTGCCATAATTAGGCAAATAATGAAGGCTGGTTGGTAGCTGCCGGTTATATCGAAGATAGCCCCGGCCAGAGGTGCTCCCAGCGCCCCTCCGATGGAACCGACCACCATCAGGCTTGCCATGACAGCACCCAGGAACCTGAGTCCGAACAGTTCTCCGGACAGTAGTGTCTGCAACGGTACAATGCCCCCATAGGCGATACCGTAGATAACGGCAAAGACATAGAATGTCCAGACCTCTCTGGCGAAGAGAAGCCATGCCAGTGCCAGGACCATTAGCACCAGGTTTAAGATGATAGTTGGCGTGGACCCTATCCGGTCCGATACAAAGCCAGCCAGGTTCCGCCCGATGAGGCTGGTAGCGGCCCAGATGGATACAATCGAAGCGGCTAATGTTGCTGAGATACCCATGTCGACGGCATGGGGTGCAATGTGTGCCATCATTACCTGTATTACGAAGATGAAACAGAACATCACCATGCCAAATATCCAGAACCGCCCTGTCCGGATTGCCTGTTTAATAGACATGCTCTCCATCACCACCGGCTCTTTTCCATCCTGTTGGATTGCCATTTCACCGTAGGGCCGGAGCCCCATTTGCTGCGGGCTGCCTTTCAGGGTTTGCGCCAGCGGTATAACCACTACCAGGGTGATTAAGCCCAGGACAATATAGGCCGTTGGCCAGTCGTAGTCGGTTATCAGCCACTGGGACAGCATCGGGGCAATAACGCCGCCCAGACCGATACCGGTCCAGGTGAGCCCCAGGGCTACCCCCCTTCGCTGCTTGAACCACCGTGGTATTGTCGTCGTGAGCGGGACCACGCATCCACCGCCACCGATAGCGACAGCAACGCCGTATATCAGGTAGACATGCCACAGGGCGCTTATTTGCGACATGAGGATAAGGGCTACTCCGGTAATGATACCGCTGGCAGTGACCAGCAAGCGGGGACCGTACCGGTCACTCAGCCTCCCTGCAAGAATGCTGAAGGGGCCGGTTATCAGCATCCCTATTGAGATGGCGGCGGAAAGGGCACCCCTGTCCCAGTGGAACTGCTCCGTTATCGGTCGCAGGAATATGCCAAAGCTATAGAAAGTGAGGGCGTGCGTCGCCAGAATGCCGACCGCACTGAAAACCATGACCCAGCCGTAATGCAGATGTTTCAATTCCCGCAGTTACCAGCTTGAAAGACATCGGTGGCAGTTGTCACTCTATTCATTATCGGAATACTCTAGGCCCAGCCGAGGGCTTGCTCGACGGCTGTTATGTCCGCCGGTAGCTGGGTGAATGAACCGGTGTCTCTCAGCGCGGCATCCGCGTCCTTCAACCCCGTGCCGGTCACGATGCAGACGATTCGTTTGCCCGAGAAGTCCATACCACTGCCGGAAAGCTTGATAAGCCCGGCCAGAGAAGCCGCCGAAGCCGGTTCCCCGAAGATTCCCCACTTGCTTGCCAGACAGTGGTAGGCGGCCATGATTTCTTCGTCACTGACCATATCGATGATGCCGCCGGACTCGTCGCGGGCTGTTTCGGCTCGCTGCCAGCTTGCCGGATTGCCGATTCGTATCGCGGTGGCAATGGTGTTTGGTTCCTCAATGATGTGGCCATGCACAATAGGCGCGGCACCCTGGGCCTGAAAGCCCATCATCTGTGGTTTCTGCTTTGCCCTGCCTGCCTGATAGTACTCGGTAAAGCCCTTCCAGTAGGCGGTGATATTGCCCGCATTGCCCACCGGGATGAAGAGGTAGTCCGGAGCTTCACCGAGGGCATCGACGATTTCAAAGGCAGCGGTCTTCTGCCCTTCAATACGGAAAGGATTGAGCGAGTTCACCAGGGCAACCGGGTGTTTCTCGGTGTGAGACCGCACTATGGTCAGGGCCTGGTCGAAGTTGCCGTCGATAGTGATTATTCTCGCACCGTAGACGATTGCCTGGGCCAGCTTGCCGAGGGTGATTTTCCCCTCGGGCACGATGATGATTGCCTGAAGACCGCAACAGGCGGCGTAAGCGGCCGCTGAGGCGCTGGTATTGCCCGTAGAGGCACACATAATTGCCTGGCTACCTTCTTCTATCGCCTTGGCCACGGCAACCACCATACCCCGGTCCTTGAAAGAGCCGGTGGGATTGCACCCTTCCAGCTTGAAGTATAATTCCTCGCAGCCGATTTCCTTGGCCAGTCGGCGGCCGCTCACCAGGGGAGTATCTCCCTCACCTAGTGTGAATCGTGGCGTTGCCGATGTCAGCGGTAGAAGGTCTTCGTACTTGGCGAGTACTCCTGATTTCATTGTCTTCTCCTCCGGGCAGGCTGCGGGATAAGCCTCATCCGGCCCGATGCAGCGCCAGTTTCACCGGAATAAAGGGAGCCCGGCGGTGAGTGAAAGACCACCGTATCCGGTTTTCCTGCTGGATGTATAGTATATTTATAAGGCAAACGTACGATGTTTGCAAGTTTGGATTGCCCTCGTTCAGATAGAAGAGTGCAACAACAGAGTGAGGTATCGTGGTCACTGCCCGATAACCCATCCCGGCCCACTCCCTGCGGGGAGAGGAAATTATTCTGCCTGTCAGCATCGGCTGTACCGGAGTGCCACTAATGAACCGCACAATATGGATTTGACGTCTTCGATAAAAATTGCTATTATTCATCTCGGTGTCCTCGTTTGAGGACAATGAAGCGTTCTTTAGTTGATTCGCTTGACCTCGGCACTAAATAAAAGGAAGGAGGCACGTAAATGGATTTCCGTTTCACTGAAGAGCAAGAGAAACTGAGGACAGAGATCGACGATTTCTTCCTCGACAATCTGCCTTCAGACTACCGTCCGCGTGGCCAGAGGGGCCAGACCATGGAGCAGTACAAGTTCTGGATGGACCTGCAACGGAAGGCCGGTGCGAAGGGCTACCTTACGCCCGGGTGGTCCAAGGAAAGCGGCGGTCTCGGACTGAGCGACATGGAGCAGGGTGTAGTTATGGAGGAGACCTCCTACTGGGGTGCAGCCTGGCCGGGCAGTCAGGGCATACGCGTCTGCGGCCCCCCTCTGCATGTCTTCGGTACCGAGGAGCAGAAGAGCAAGTTCCTCCCTGGTATCGCCAAGGGCGAGGATATCTGGTACCAGGCCTTCACCGAGCCTGACGCCGGTTCGGATGAGGCGAACGTATCCCTGAGAGCTGTCGAAGATGGCGACAACTACATTCTCAACGGCCAGAAGACATTCATCACGGCTCCCGGTCAGGGAGACTACCTGTACACGCTGGCCAGGACACAGGATGTTACACCCAAGCACCGTGGTATCAGCCTGTTCCTGATTGACGCCCACAGCCCGGGGGTCAGCTACAGTGCGCTGCCCACGCTGGGCGTCTTCACCGTGGACATCTTCTTTGACAATGTTAAGGTACCGAAGGACCGTCTGCTTGGCGAGTTGAACCGTGGCTTCTATCATGCCATGGTGACCTTCGAGTTCGAGCGGAGCACGACCGGTGGCGGTGCCGGCGCCAGGCGCGGCATGGAAGAGCTTATCGATTTCTACCGGAATGAGAAGCCGAACGGCAAGCCCCTGCTGGAAAACCCGGCAGTTCGTGACCTGCTGGCAGACCGGGCAATCGAGATGGAACTAGTGTGGCTCCAGGGCTGGTTCGCCGCCTGGCACTTCAGCCAGAGAGACAAGCTGGGTTCGCCCCCGCCAGAGGCCGGTGGACTTCACAACAAGGTGGTGTCTGCCGACAGGGCCAAGCAGCTAATCGACGCCATGGGACTCTACGGACAGTTGCGCCGTGGCTCGAAGTACTGTAAATACGAGGGACGTGCCGCCGGTTCCTGGGAGGTATCGCGGAGTACGCATCCTGCCGGGACGATTGAGGTGAACAAGATAGTGCTTGGCGGAAGAGGACTCGGCCTGCCGAGAATCCCGGCCAAGTTCAACAAGGAAATAAGAGCGGCAATAGAGGAGAGAGGATAGTCCACCTGAGGGACGGACGATATGAAGTGAAAGGAGTAATAAGATGGATTTTAATTTCACTGAAGAACAGGAAATGCTGAAAACGTCCGCTCGAGATTTTCTTGAGGAGGAGTGTGCAGAGAAACTCATCCGGGACGTTGAAGCTGGTGACCAGGGCTATTCCCCTGACCTCTGGAAGAAAATTGCGGAGTTGGGGTGGCTCGGGCTCGTTTTTCCGGAACAGTATGAGGGCGCCGGCATGAATGTAATTGACCTGGCGGTGCTCTACGAAGAGTTCGGCCGGGCGATGTTCCCCGGTCCGTACCTCTCCACCGTCATCCTCGGCGGAATGACGATTCTGGAGGCTGGCACCGAAGAACAGAAATCAGAGATACTGCCCAGGATAGCCAGGGGTGAGCAAATTGTAGCGATGGCCCTCACCGAGCCGGAGTCCAGCTGGGGCATGCAGGCATGGGACCCCGAGGGAGTCACGGTTGCGGCTGTTGCCGATGGTGATGACTATATAATCGATGGCATAAAGCTGTTTGTTCATGACGCTGTCTGTGCCGATACCTTCCTTGTCGTGGCCAGGACCAAAAGCGGAGCGGACCCTGCTGACGGCATCACCCTGTTTCTGGTGGATGCCAAGAGCGCGGGAATCAGCATTACGCCGCTGAGGACCGTCGCCGGTGACATGCAGTGCGAGGTTATATTCGACAAGGTGAAGGTATCCAGGCAGAACATCGTCGGTGCACTGAACGGTGGTTGGGCACCGCTTGACAAGTCGATGAAAGTCGGAGCGGTGATGCTCTGCGCCCAGATGCTCGGAGCAGGAGAGAAGCTACTTGAGCTATCCGTGGACTACGCCAGGACGAGGATACAGTTTGACATGCCCATTGGTATCAACCAGTACATCCAGGAGCACTGCGTCTTCCTGCTGCGCGATGTCAACGGAGCTCGATGGTCCACCTACCTGGCTGCCTGGAAGATTGCCGAGGGTGAGCCCTGTGACTTTGAAGTGGCTGTTGCCAAGGCATGGGGTAGCGATGCTCACGAGAGGGCTTGCTGGCGCGCACATCAGGTGCATGGTGGTGTCGGGTACACCGTCAATGACGGTGTTCTTCCTTTGTACTCGCGTCGGGGCAAGACCTACCAGCTCTATCTGGGTGATACCGCCTATCACAAGGAGAAAATTGCCAAGGAGCTCGAGGGGTGGCCGGCTCCACAAGTACCCAGGGGTAAGCCGCTCGGTCTCTGGGAAGGTATTCCCGAGAACTGGATACCCGAGTGGTGGGACACATACGATAAGGGCTAACAGGCTATAGCACCACATTACAAGAACAGAGCGGTACTCCCCACACGGGGAGTGCCGCTTTTCTTTCCGGTCTTTAATGTGGTATCTATAGCGGAATCAAGTTTGTCCGCTGCCGGGCTTGACCAGTGGTTCACCGGCGGCGCACTGTGGACATTTCTCCGGTGTATAGGTTTCTGCCACTGTCCGCAGGCAACTATAGAGGGGAACACCGAAATCAATAGGCTGCATGGCGCGGTCTACCAGAACACCAATACCCACGACCTTGCCGTCGAGGGCACTGACGGCATCGATTACGTCCCGTACCGAGCCGCCGGCGGTCATAACATCATCTACCACAAGGACACGCTCTCCCGGACTGATGCTCTGGCCACGCCGGAAAGTTCTTCCTTCGGATTCTGCCCTTTCGGCATATACGGCTCGCGTTCCAAGCTGCCTGGCTACTTCGGAAGCAAGGATGACACCGCCCGTGGTCGGACCGGCTACCATCTGGATGCCCTCCTCCCGGAAGTAGTCGGCAATCATTCCGCAGAGCTGCTCGGTGTAAGCGGGGAACTGCAGTACCCGGAACTTCTCCCAGTAGACCGGGGAGTGTAGTCCGGAAGCCAGGAGGAAGTGGCCTTTCAGCACCGCCCCTGCCTTGACGAAGATATCCTCTACATCACTCATCATGAAACCCTCTGTTACGTAGTTGTCTCCAGACCCAAACGTTGACTCATACTCGTTCAGGGGGCTAGTCACCGGCGGCGCTGGCTATCTGTTCCTGTGGGGGATAGTTGGCGGCCAGACCCCATCTATCCGGAGGCCAGATTGATAACCATGCCTTGCCTATAATGTCTTCGGTCGGGACCAGCCAGCCATTTCGTGAGTCATTGGTGTTGTTGCGGTTGTCGCCGAGTACGAAGTACTCGCCGGGAGGGATTGTGCCGCTAATATAGGAACGGGTAGCCGGTTCTTTTACATACGGTTC
>DAOUVG010000192.1 GCA_030667735.1 Dehalococcoidales bacterium | reverse complement strand
CGCCCCCTCTGGCAGGGGTGTCTGGGCGTCATTCTTACAGAATGACATAAGCAGAATCCGAAACCGGATTCTGCCGGAGCACCCCAGATATAATCTTTCCCCCCTTCCTGTATAGGAAGGGGAAGGCGTCCCATCTGGGACGCACGGGGTTTGGTCGAAAGAGTTAATCAGCAGCCTCCTGGTCTGTAATAATAGCGGCCGGATGTTCTATGTGGTGAACCTTCTATAGAGGCTTGGTAGACACATCGGGAGCGATTCAATGTCGGCCACTACCTCGTACCCCATATCACCGCATATCGTTTTGAGATAGTCGTGCCCCGCCTGGTCGATGGTCAGACAGAAGGGCGTTATGCCCTTGTTTTTTGTCTCTACCAGCGCCATCTTGGTATCGTTAATAGCGTATTCCTTCTCCAGTCCATTCTGTCCGTAACCGTGGTCCTCGGGGCGACCGTCGCTGATGAGGAACAGGAACTTACTCCTCGAATCCTGCTGCTCCAGCTTCCAGGTGGCGTGGCGTATCGCCGGTCCCATCCGTGTGCCGTGTTGCGGGGAAATGGTATCGATCCTGCTCTTTACCCGGTTGGAGAATTCCTCGTCAAGGTCTTTAATAACGTAGAAATCCACATTTTCCCGGCCGTAGCCGGAGAACCCGTAGATAGCATAGGTATCGCCGATAGCCTCCAGTGCTCTTATCAGCAGGACAAGACTCTCCTTCTCCAGGTCGATTATCCGTTTGAAGTCCTTTGGCCGGATGATGCTATCCTGGTTGGGCTGGAGCCATTCGAAGTAGTCCTTGTAGTCCTTGAAGACCGGCTGGTTGATAGCGCCCCGCTGTGTCTTGTTGATGTACTCGATGGTGGAGGAACTCATGTCGAGGAGGAAGGCGACGGAGACATCCCGTTCTGTTTTGTTCCTTCGCCAGTAGACCTTGCCATCGGGATTTTGCCCGGCTTTCCTCGTGATGACGAAATCCACCACCGCGTCCAGGTCAAAGTCTTCACCATCCTGCAATTGCTTTACCTTCCGGGAGAACCGGGGGTTCAGCAGTTCAAACTGCCTTCTCAGTAAAGTGGCAAGCTCGTTGTACTCGTCCAGGATTGCCTCAAAGAAATCCGGCGTACCTTCCTGCAAATGAGACTGACGGACTCGGCACCAGTGCAGTCGGTAGTCACTGGCGCGGAAATCCCATTCATTGTAGAGATAGGAAAATGGGCCATCCGCCGTCAGGGGACCCTCGTTGTTGTCATTGCTGTCCTGCTCCGGTTGAAGTTCTACCGGAACGTTCTCTTTGTTCGCGCTGTTCGCACCAAACACGAGAAGCTCTTCCGCGGTATCGCCCTTATCCGCCGCCAGAGAACCGACTTCAAGCAGGTCATCGATATCGTCTGTTTTATCCGATGCCTGCCACGTGGGCTGGGAAGAATCTGTCTCAGGTTCATCTTGAGACATGGATCCGGGCTCTCCGGTCTCGGAATCTGAATCCATTCTGTGACCACTGCGGTATTCCACCTCTGGCGGAGATGTATAGACAGAGGACTCAGGCTCTACGGAAGGTGTGTCATTCAGTATCTCATCGATGCTGCCCGGAGATAGCGACGAAACACCATCCAGGCTATCATCAAGGTCGACGGTCTGCCATCCGTCACCCGGGACCGGCTCGCTGGATAATCCGGACGCAACCTGGTAGAGGCGAATTGTGGCATCGATACTGTCCTCCACTCCGGCGTCGGACGAAAGAACTCGCTTCATGATTGACCCCGCCAGACGAAGCGGGGTGAACAATTCGGCCGGTACCAGCCATTCACCGAAAAGACCCAGGCTCATCCGGACAAGGGCTTCAAGGAACGCCTCTTTCAACCGGTAGACGGTAAGGGGCGGTCTGGAGCTCAGGGCTTCATCCTGAATCTTGCCGTAGGCTCCGGCAATGCCCCGATACTGCTGCTTGATGAGGTAGTCGATACGGCCGTCTTCTACAATGGTAAATATGTCAGCAGCCAGCCGGCTGTCACCGATAATCTCCGGAAACCCGGCCGGGTCGGTCTGGATACCGTTGGAGCAGAGAGCATGGCTGCCGAACTCAATATGACCCGCCTGGTGAGTGGCCATTACCTTGTACCAGGTGAAGTTCTCCGGTTTACCGGGATACCTGTCAACGAAATCCGGAAGGAAGATAGCGTGGCCATCTCCGGGGTCTTCTATTAGCATTGGCTGGCCGGCCCCATAACCCCGGGGGTGACTGCTGGATAGGGCAGGGCTATTTATTCCGGTTAGTGCCAGACAGTACGTCTCCAGTAATACCCTGACACCATCCAGTTCCACACCGGGAGATAGTTTCTGTACCAGCAGGGTGCTCTTGCTCATTCCCAGGCCGAAGTAGGTTATTCCGCTCTGTTCGCTCCGCCGGAGGGTTTCAAGTCCCTCCAGGCACCACGATTCCAGGCCGGCCGGACCTGCTCTACGTGTTACGAAGGGACAATTTCTGAGGAACTCGGACGCAGCGGAATCGGACAGAGCTAGAATTTCACCGGTGAGTGTCAGGAGTCGCTGATGAATAGGGCGGGGGACCAGCGGCATTGCTTTGCGAAGCCCGCTGGCAATAGCCGGTGGGAATCTACCAGGCTCCTGCTCGGACAGAATGGAGTCCCTGCTTTCTCTCATCCACCCTCTGTTTTCCAGTATATCGCACCGGCACTGCGGCAGGCGGGACTATGCCGCCCTCTGCCCTTGACATAAAATACCTACTCGAATATGCTGGAAATCACCTCTTCGATGCTACGCTGGACTTCGGCCTCATCAGTGATAGCCCAGACCACTGCTACCTGGCAGGCCCGACGCGGGGTGATGCCCTGCGTAACCAGTCTCCCTGCGTATATCAGGAGTCGGGTACTGACACCCTCCTGTAAATGGTGTTCCTTGAGATTCCTGACCTTTTCGCCGAGTCTGGCCAGGGAACTGGCCATTTCCTCTGAAACGCCGCTCTCGTGCCTGATAATATCCGTCTCCAGTTTAACTGGCGGGTAGTCGAACTCAATGGAGATAAATCTCTGGCGTGTGCTGTGCTTCAGGTCTTTGAGGGTGCTCTGGTAGCCCGGGTTATAGGAGATTACCAGGAGGAAGCCATCACTGGCTTCTATCACCTGCCCCTTCTTCTCTATCGGCAGAATCCGACGATGGTCGGTGAGAGGGTGAATCAGTACGGCGGTGTCCTTTCGTGCCTCGACAATCTCGTCAAGGTAGCAGAAAGCCCCGGCTTTTACTGCCCTTGACAGCGGGCCGTCAATCCACTTGGTGGAATCACCTTCCAGGAGATACCTTCCCACCAGGTCGCTGGCGGTGAGGTCCTCGTGGCAGGCCACCGTTACCAGGGGAATCGCCCGTTTCTCAGCAGGTGATGAGGACTCTTTAGAGAGGGGCTTGCCCAGTCGATAAGCCATATATTCCAGGAACCGGGTCTTGCCACAGCCGGTGGGCCCCTTGAGCAGCACCGGTATCTGCTGGGAGTAGGCAGCCTCAAAGAGCTGGACCTCGTCCTTGACCGGCAGGTAGAATGGTTCCTCAGCGATGATATACTCCTCTACCATGTGTTCCCGGTATAAAGTCTGTGGTACTTTATCTGGCATACTCGTTCTTTCCTCTCAACCTTTCCGGTTCATATTGCAGGGAGCAGGTCGATGAATGGCCTCTCTATTTCACGGCTTTGTAACAGGCACACATACCTGATCAGGCCAGGGATATCCCCGCTTCGTGTTGGGGCACTCAAGAGGTGATTGTAACACTGAAGGCGGTTGAACTGCAATCTGTCGGGGGGCAAGTCACGCGGCTCTTCTCTCGTTCAGGCAGAAGGGTGACACAATAGAGTGAGGTATCGTGGTCACTGCCTAACGACTCATCACTGCATGGAGAGGAAGTATTATTGTGTGGAAAGCAGGCAAAGCCTGCTTTCCACACATACAAGTATTTGTTCCCT
>DAOUVG010000195.1 GCA_030667735.1 Dehalococcoidales bacterium | reverse complement strand
GTCCCGGGCGTCGGCCTGGGGGATTGCCAGGTCGGTCAAGGTATCGTCGACAAACAGGTCATCCAGGGCGGCGTCGAAGGTCTCCAGCAGCTGGTGACGTTTGCGGACTTCGGCCAGCAGGATTTCACTCCGGGCCAGGGCGTAGGCGGCATTCTTGACGGCTTCCCAATTATGGGTATGGAAAGCGTAAGCCAGGGCCTGGAGAGGGGACGGGCCGCCGGTGCGTTTCCTGGGGTGGGCTTTTTCGTCCTCGATGTCGTGGGCCAGGCGGTCAGAGTAGCGGGTCCAGGACTTCTCCATGCGGGCCTGTGAAGGCTCGTTATGGTCGGAGATATATTCACCCTGGCGAAGGTAACGGCAGCAGACAACGGCGTCCTGACGGGCGCAGGGGGTCTGATGGATGGTGCCACAGGTACAGCAGACATACTTGCCGGGGGCCAGGCGGTGATAGACGGAAGGTACAGACATACTTGCCTCCCTATAATTACTTGACAATAACAAGATAGTGCGCTGAATGCCATCAAAATAGTGTGGGATATTGAAGCTACCGGACCGGTCCCTCATTCCTTGCCTCTGATGTATTGTAAAGCCCAGGCGTGAGGCCGTAGGCGTGGTGAGTTTATTGTCTACCTGTATATGTCTGGTACTGTGGGGCATTTCGCTCCTATCTCATACCAACATTATGTCCGGTTCACATAACACATATAGTGCGCCCCTTTATCTTGTCACTAAATACTCCTCTTCAACCGGGGTGTTAAGAGGGACGAAGCCCCTCTTTTTAATATTATCCCCCTCCCTTAGTAAGGGAGGGGGATTAAGGGGGAGGATTCCTAAAAATAACAGAGGTTCTTCTAAACCGCAGCGTGCAATATATTATGTAAAGAACGTCCCGCCAGTAGAACACCCGAATAATGATAAATCGGTTGTAAAAAGGTATTGCCTATCACCATTCTTTGTAGTAAAGTATTCCAAATGGTGGCTGAACTTCGAAGAATCGGCAACAAGCTGGCCCTCTATACCGACGACAACGGTGTATACCGCCGTCTCTCCAGGTGGAATGCCACCCTCTACCGGGTCCCCTACAAACAGGGTAAGAGCGTGGTCGGGGTAGACATGTATTTCGAGCCTTGGGCACGAAAGACCGTCAAACAAGTACTAGCCGGCCAGGCAATTCTTGATATCTGAGAGTTTGAGACCTGCCGCAGATGCCTGACCCAACCATGTAGCTTTGGTAGTTAACCGGACTAAACAGGTACCCGTCTGGAATTATCGGCCAGGGTACGAGCTATCGATTCCAGCAGTCCTGACAGCCCCCATTTCTTTGCCGCGGAGATAAGGACCACTTTCTCGTTCTGGCCCTCACCCTGAGATGAAAGATGCTCCAGTGCTTCCTGCTCCGTCCAGGTACGGCTGCTGTCCAGGAGAAGGTCGCCCTTGTTCAGTACCGTGACAATCGGCTTGTCGGCCAGGTTCAGATCGACAAGGATGTCTTCCACTGTCTGGCATTCATCCGGAGCACGGTGTGAGGCAAAGTCGACCACATGCAGGAGCATACTGGCCTCGGACAGTTCCTCAAGTGTCGCACGGAACGCGGTTATTATAGCTGGTGGCAGCTTACGTATGAATCCAACCGTATCGCTCAACAGGACAGGACTCTGGTCCGCAAGGGCGATACGTCTCGTGGTCGGGTCCAGGGTGGTGAAAAGCCTGTCCTCACTGGGAACGCCCGCCTGACTGAGGGCATTCAGCAGCGTACTCTTGCCGGCATTGGTGTATCCCACCAGCGCCACCACCGGGATACCGCTCTTCCTTCGCCGCTGGCGGTACAGCATGCGTTGCTTCATGACCCGCTCTATCTGCTGGTCCAGGTTATGAATCCTGCGCCGGATAAGACGCCTGTCGGTCTCTAGCTGCGATTCACCCGGGCCCCTGGTACCAATACCACCGCCGAGTCTCTCCAGATGGCTCCACTGCCCGGCCAGTCGCGGCAATAGGTACTGGTGCTGTGCCAGCTCTACTTGAAGCTGGCCTTCACGGGTCCGGGCGCGCCTGGCGAAGACATCCAGAATCAATGCGGCACGGTCAATAACTTTCACGTCAAGGCTCTCTTCCAGATTTCGCTGCTGCAGTGGCGAGAGTTCGTCATCGAAGACAGCAACATCATAGCCGGTAGTCTCCTTCAGCGATTGAAGCTCAGCAAGCTTCCCTTTGCCCACATAGTGCGTTTTCGAGGGCACCGGAAGGGATTGGGTGAGCTTGCCAACCACCCGGGCACCTGCCGTTCTGGCGAGTTGTGCCAGCTCGTCCAGAGAATCCTCAGCAGATACCGTATTAACCCCGGACTTCCTGGTAACTGCCACCAGGAAGGCGCGCTCCGTAGGTGATTGAGTGACAACAGTAGTCTTGGCTATCTGGAAACCTCTCTTGCCAGGATATTCCGACTATATCCGGACTACACCCTGGGCTTGAATCGATTCCTGGAGTCCTGCCATTCAGCAAGACGGGATAGGCCCTTCACCAGGCCGGCGTCAGGTAGTGTCAGGGATAACCTCACGTAGCCCTCACCATTGCTGCCGTAGCCTGTTCCCGGCGTTACGACCACGCCGACCTTCTCCAGCAGGTCATTGGTAAACTCCACAGAAGTATAGCCCTGTGGGACCTTCGCCCAGACGTACAAACTCGCTCGCGGAGGAGTTACCTCCAGACCCATTCTTATCAGCATGTCGACCACCAGGTCACGTCGCCTCTGATAGACGGCATTGTGTCCCTCGATACAGTCCTGCGGACCAGTCATAGCTTCAATCGCGGCATACTGGATTGCCTGCGGGATACCGGAATCCAGGTTTGACTTCAGGCACCTCAGGGCATCTATCATTACAGGATTACCCACGACCATGCCAATACGCCATCCGGTCATGTTGTAGCTCTTGGAAAGGGAGTGGAACTCCACACCTGTGTCCCTGGCTCCGTCTGCCTGAAGAAAGCTGACCGGTCGGTAGCCGTCATAAGCGACCTCAGAGTACGGCCCGTCATGACACACACAAATATCATGCTCCCGTGCAAATTCCACTACCCTGGTGTAGAACTGGATGTCGGCCACCGCGGAAGTCGGGTTATTCGGATAGTTAATCCACATGAGGGTAGCCTTCCTCAATACGTCTTCCGGTATCCGGCCCAGGTCAGGCAGGAAGCCGTTCTTTTCCAGGAGGGGCATATAGTAAGGTTGTGCACCGGCCAGAAGGGTTCCCACCGAGTAAACGGGGTAACCCGGGTCCGGTACCAGCACGCTGTCCCCGGGTTCGGCAAAGCAGAAGGCCATGTGTCCGATACCTTCTTTGGTACCAATAAGAGGTAATACCTCCGTCTCAGGGTCCAGAGATACATTAAAGCGCCTCTGATACCAATCGGCTATCGCCTGCCTGAGTTCGGGCAGCCCCTCCGACTCCGGGTAGCGATGGTTGGCCGGTTTTTTCGCTTCCTGGCATAACCTCTCTATTATGTGGGGTGGTGTTGGCATATCCGGGTCACCAATACCGAAGCTGACTACTTCTTCACCTCTCGCCTTTTTCTCAGCAATCTTCTTGCTGATTCCCACAAAAAGGTAAGGAGGTAATTTCTCAACCCTCTTGGCTATTTTCATCTTAACTATACCCTTCCTCTTCCGCGTTCTATCACTCGCTATTGCTCAGAGCCATTCTCCACTGAAGACCGTCTCCGCCGGTCCGCTGAGAAATACTTCCCCTGCTCCGTCCCACTCTACGTTCAGTACTCCTCCGGGTAATGCCACATCAACCCTGCGGTCCACATAGCCAAGCAGTTGAGCGGCAACACTTATCGCACAGGCACCACTTCCACAGGCCAGGGTCTCCCCTACTCCACGTTCCCAGACGCGTGCTTCAACCAGATTACGACTCCGAATGTTAACAACTTCGTAGTTGGTC
>DAOUVG010000312.1 GCA_030667735.1 Dehalococcoidales bacterium | reverse complement strand
GTACCTGGAGAGTGTGAATATCTCCACAGCGATAGCCGCTACCGCAGTGACCGGTGTAACCCTTTGCAGCGTTATCGGCAGATTGGGGTTTGGATTACTGGGCGATTTCGTCAACAAGAGATACCTGGTTGCTATAGCCCTCACCCTTCAGACCATCGGGCTCTTTGTCTTTTCTTTGATAAGTGCGGATAGTGTATGGCTTATTGTTATCTTTCTTCTGACCTATGCACCCGGATACGGAGGTCCGATTCCTCTGAGACCGGCGCTGCAGGCGGACTACTTTGGCACCAGGGCTTTCGGCACGATTATGGGGCTGATGGCGAGTATCAGCATGGCCGGCGGGTTATTCAGCCCGGTCATTGCCGGCTGGATGTTCGATGTCACCGGGAGCTACCGACTGGCCTGGCAGCTATTTGCCCTGATAACCGTGCCCTCGATTGTTCTGATTCTGCTGGCAAAACCGCCGCAGACCAACCCGGAGATATCCTGAAACCTGCCCTCTCTGAGATGTAAACACTCTCCTGGTGGAGATACAATCGGACGGATTCCACCCATGTCAGAATAACAGAGGGAGACGTTCCGCTTAGAATGACATCAGCCATAACATGTCATTGCGAGCAGGGACTCTGAGCAAAGCGAAGAGACACCGAAGCAATCTCACCCTTACTGTCATTCTGAGCCGGGGCTCCGAGCGGAGCGAGGAGACGCAGAATCTGGGGTGGTGTGGCGTTAGATTGCACCCGCTGAAGCCGGATGCGGCTAGTCCAGGTTTCGTAGTCGGGGAACGAAGGCAAGTACCAGGACAGACAGCAGGATAAGGCCCATGGCAAATCCACCCACCGCCCACTGGACTCCCACGACCTCGGTCAGTAAGCCCGCGGCGAATGTGCTGAAGCTGATAAGGCCGAACTGCATCATGAGGATGCTCATCACCCGGCCCAGGTATGCCGGGTCCACGTAGTACTGGATTAGCGTGCCTGCCAGTGTCATCTGCCCCGACTGCCCCAGCCCCACGAAGACAATAAAGACAAGGGAAGCGTTCCAGGAAGCGGAGAACGAGAAGGCTGTCAGAGCCAGGCTCAGAAGGAGACTGCTGCCGATGAGCATCAGACCTCGTTTCTTGTTGGGCAAGGAGGCAAGCACAAGTGAGCCGACCACAGCTCCGGCGCCGGAGACGCTCAGCAGGATTCCCATGCCTGTCACGCCCACCTTGAGGATGTCAACACAGAAGATGGGCATCAGCAGACTGTAGGGCATCGAGAGCACGATCCCCAGGAGAAGGAATAACAGGACGAAGAGGATGGTGGTCTGCCCGCGGATATAGCGGAACCCTTCTTTCACCTCTGCCAGAACGTTGACACTACCTGTGGTTATCCTGCTGGTATGGGGCAGAATGGCCATGAAGAGCGCGGCCAGCAGGTACAGGCCAGTCATCACGTAGTACACTGAATCGAAGTCGAAGACGTCGATAAGGATACCCGTCAGGCCAGGAGCGAACAGCCGGAGGCTATTCATCCCCATCGTATTCAAAGAGATGGCATTGAGCAACTGCTCCGTGGTGACAATCTCACGGATAATGGCCTCTCGGGAGGGCATTGTCAGGCCCATGATGGCCCCCTGAAATGCGGAGGCCACCATCAGGACCCACCAGGAACCGGTGTTCTCGACGCTCAGGTAACCTGTGGTCAGCGTAAGTGCGACTCCCAGAGAGACTGCCGCCGACACGATATGGCCTGCGAGGACGGCGTGTTTTTTCTGCACCCGGTCGGCAATGACGCCGCCGAACAGTGACAGTAAGAGCATTGGCACGGCGTTGGCCAGTGCCAGGGCACCGAGGATAGCCGCGGAGCCGGTCAGTTGATACACCAGAAACGAGCGGGCAAACATCTGCATGTGCATGGGCGCTGTCTGGCACAGCATGGCGACGAAATAGATGCGGAAGACCCGGTTCTTCAGGGAGGAGAAAGTTTTCAGGTTACGCAGGGTGTTCCGCCAGCCACCTCCGGCAGAACCAAACCCCGCCCCACTGCCCCGGTATTCATCCATATCGTTTTTTACTCGCAGTCTGCAACTTCCCGTGTCCGATACCCATAGTTTACCCGTATAGGTGTGATAGGGGCAAGGAACCGGGTTGAATGCAGGCGGCCTTCCCCGGCATCCGTAAGTCCCTGTTGGTCATAGTGGGGAGAAATCCTGTATAATCACATCGGGGAGTTGTAGCGCGCTGCTGACACCGGTTGGTGGCGGGCTGAATGATTCACAGTTGAAGAGGACGGCATGAAGGGATGCATAGAGATTCAGCAGGAGCTTTGCAAGGGCTGTGAGCTCTGTATATTCTTCTGCCCTAAAGATGCAATATATGTCTCCGACAAACTGAATGCCGGCGGGTATCTGCCGGCATTCTTTAATGATAATGGCGAATGTACAGGATGTGCTGTCTGTGCGCTGGTGTGTCCGGAAGTGGCCATAGAGGTGTACCGTGGCTAAGATTCTCATGAATGGCAACAGCGCTATCGGAGAGGCGGCGATTCGGGCGGGTTGTCAG
>DAOUVG010000131.1 GCA_030667735.1 Dehalococcoidales bacterium | reverse complement strand
GAGGAACTTTGCAGCATCACCGGCAGCGTTGGGTCCGGGAATCCGGTCTCCAGATGCGGCAGCCCGCTTTGACCAGGCGGCGTCTATCCTGACATCCCATCCCGTATCGGTAACTTCGGGAACAGGCGCAGGCGCAGGCACTGTAGCTGTCTCAGCGAGTTCAACGGTTACGTCTCCCGCCCCTCCCGGTCGGGTAACTTTTACGCCGGGGGACGCCTCAAGGTACCTGGTGAAGGTGGAATGACCCAGTACACGAAAGCTGAAGCTCGGGTCGAGACGTTGCAGGGCCTGGTGAAGCTTGCTCCCGACCACCCTGCCCTGCTCATCCATTGTGGCCTCTACGGCACGGGTAAGGAGAGCATCGGGGCTACCTCCCCTTCCCCTGCGTACCGTGGTCCGCGGCTTCGCTTGCTTCTCCAGGTAGTAGTACCGGTCACACGATATTACCAGCGAGTGCGGGGCATTCTTCTTATCACCGGCACCGATTACCATTTTTCCGGCCGCCCGAAGTCTGCTTACCAGGGGCACGAAATCACTATCTGCGGATACGATGACAAAAGTGTCAACCGTAGACTGGTACAGCAGGTCGACGGCGTCAATTCCCAGGCGTATGTCGCTAGTGTTCTTGCCCGATGGGGTTGCATGGAATACCTGGATTGCTTCAATGCCCAACTCCAGAAGCTGGTCACGTTTGTTGCCAGCCACTGACCAATCGCCATAAGCCCGCTTCACAATTATCCGCCCGATATCTGCCAACTGGTCGAAGAGCCACTGTATCGAAGATAGACCAACGTTTTCAACATCAACGAGCACGGCAATCTGCCGGTCAGTCGAAGAAGCAATAGTTGTCATTTTACCTCCACACCGGAATCGCTTGTCATTAAATCCGTCCGGTTCATCTGGAATCCAATGTAGGACTTCGCAGGTCATTTGTCAATTCTGCAAGGCGAAACCACAGAAACGGCTTCCCCGTTCGGGTCCCGCTCCCTCAGACCCCCATAGCCTCACTCGGAGAAGAGCAGCTCACCCTCCCCATATACCGCCACGGGATAGGCTGTCAGGTCGAACGGGTCACCATTCCAGCAGACGAACGAGGCCCACTTTCCCCCCTCGAGCGTACCCAGCACACTGTCGACGCCGATAATCTCTGCATTCCGGCGCGAGACCAACTCGACTGCCTCTTGCCTGGAAATCCCTGCCCGCGTGAACCAGCGGGTCTGCAAGAAGAGCTGTCGAGAAGGCGTGACCGGATGGTCACTCATCAGGCCAAACTGGACTCCGGAATCAAGGAGATGGCGGATGTTTCGCCAGCTCTCATGTTTGAGCTCCACCTTATAGGCAAACGCATCAACCGGACCATAGGTGACCGGAATATTTCTTTTCTTCAGCTCCCGGAAGGTCTCCGGCTGGTGCACGTCCATGGCATGCTCCACCGTTACCTTGAGCTTGAACTCGTCGACAATTCGGAGCAGCGCCGCGATATCGTCTATCTTATGTACGTGGGCACGCAGGACGTGCTTGCCTTCGAGCAGGTCCCGCAGCACCACTTCCGCCGCGGAAAAGGTGACCTCCTCCTTCTTCACGCCTTTCGCCCTGCGGTGCTTCTCTATTTTCTGGCGCACCTCGTCCAGTCTGGTGCGAAGTATGGCCAGCGCTCCCATGCGCGTCGACGGGCGTTCTCCTTTCCAGTCCCGGGTGGACATCGGGTTATAGCCGAAGGCGGCCTTGACTCCAGCACGCGTAATCAGAGCATCGGTGCTGTTCTTCGCGTAGTTGCGAATTACCGCAGAGAGTCCGCCAATAATGTTGCCGCTACCCGGCACGACGCATGAGTACAGGACCCCCATCTCCACCGCATCCTGGAAGGCGGTGTCGTCTATCTGAACGGAATCGAGTGCGTCAGGCAGGGCAAGAATCGACTGCATATGCTCGTTCGACTCCGCCTCATCGCTGGGTTCACCGGCACGGCTCATCCCGATGTGGCTGTGAGGGTCAATGAAGGCTGGCGTGATAACGTCGAACTCTCCCAGAAGAGAGCCTCCTGGCATTCTGGAGACCTCCGCGACTTTCTGACCTTCAAACAGGAGATAAGCATCCTGCTCGACCGCCTTCCCGGTATAGATTGTCCTGGCGCGAACACAGTTCATTTTTATTCCCTCCCTTCTTCTCGCCGAGTATTTCGGCCAGTGTGACTATATTAAGGCCCGACCTTCGTGTCGTCAAGTCCGTGATTGGTCCGTAATGGCGATTCCACTCAAAGGGTGATATTCTAATACTCGCGCGGGTATTTACTGAAGCTGCCCAGGGTTGATTCTGCTGCGAGGAGCCAGGTAGACCATGTTCGATGTCTGCGTGGTTGGACACGTCACCAGGGATATAGTGAATATTGGCACCAGGCAAACGGAGATGCCCGGTGGTACTGCCTGCTATTCATCACTGGCTATGAAGAGTCTGGGTATGGACGTGGCAGTAGTCACCAGGCTCAATGAACATGACAGGAATCTCCTTGACTGTCTGTACCGGGATAAGGTCGACGTTTTTCTCAGGGAGAGTCCGCAAACGACCACCTTCATAAACATCTACCCGGAAGGAATGGAGCAGAGACGGCAGAAGGTAACCGGTGTTGCGCTCCCGTTCACTACTGAAGATGTCGAGGGGATTCAGGCCAAGGTCTTCCATCTCGGCCCGTTGACCAGAGAAGATGTCCCTCTGGAAGTAATAGTGTCTCTTGCTGAAAGGTCCGTCGTTTCTCTGGATGTGCAGGGCTTCCTTAGAGAGAGTGAGACAGCCGATAGTAATGAAGGACAGGTGCGGTTGACGGACTGGCCGGACAAAGAAGAAGCCCTGCGACTGGTCACCATCCTGAAGACTGACGAAGAAGAGGCACGTGTCCTGTCGCACGAAGAAGACCTGAGACGAATGGCGCTCAGGCTGTCCGAATACGGTCCGGCAGAGGTCATTATCACTCGCGGTAACCGGGGTTCGCTAATCTATAGCGGGGACCGGTTCTATGATATTCCCGCCTTTCCTCCCCGGAGACTGGTCGACCCCACAGGGTGTGGCGATACCTACATGGCCGGCTATCTCTTTCTGAGGCAGGCCATGAGTGACCCCGGTAAAGTGGGGGAATTCGCTGCCAGAACGGCAACCGCCAAACTGGAGAAAAGCGGGCCGCTGATTTTCAGACAGCCATAGGCTCTTCAGACCCTATCTCTGGCTGAGTCTTTGATAGATATCGTGTGATGTTTTACCGCCAATGATGTTCCGGACATTGAACCCGTTAAGCCGCAGAATGCGAGTGGCAAAGTAGGACCTGTAGCCAACTGTGCAGTACGGCATTATCTCCCGGTCACGCGGCAGTTCTTCCATCCTGCCCCGCAGCGCATCAACAGGCACATTTACGGCCCCTTCGACGTGGCCAGCTTCAAACTCACCCGGTGTACGGACGTCTATAATCATCGACTGTGCCCGGTCGATATCTTCCCAGTGGACTAATGGGGCATCTCCCCGGAGAGCGTTGGCGGCAATCATCCCGGCTATGTTCACAGGGTCTTTGGCAGCGCCAAATTGGGGCGCATAGCATAGCTCACTTTCTTCCAGGTCAAAGACGGTCGCCCCCTTTTGTATTGCCATCGAGAGCACGTCGATGCGTTTCGCCACTCCATTCCCTCCTGTTGCCTGAGCACCGAGAACCTTTCCATCCGGGGTCGAGAATAACAGCTTTATCGTCATGTCACTGGCACCGGGGAAGTAGTCCACGTGGTCGGTAGTATGCAGGTAGACCTTATCATACTGAGCCGGTTTACCATTGATACCGTTTCGCCGTAACGTCCTCTCCGAAGCACCCGTTGCCGCCACCGTCAGGTCAAAGACCCGGCACACGGCAGTACCCTGCACCCCGCGAAACACAGAATCCCGCCCCATAATGGCACCGGCAGCAATTCTCCCCTGTCGATTGGCCGGACCGGCGAGGGCAAGGAGCGTCCATTGGCCGGTTATCACATCGCGGATCTCCACGGCATCACCCACAGCCCAGATACTTTCGTCACTGGTGCGCATGCGGTCGTCGACACGTATGCCCCCGAGTTCCCCTATCTCAAGTCCGGCATCTCCGGCCAGCTTTACCTCGGGGCGAACGCCAATTGCGAGTATTACCATGTCGCACGCGTACCCCTGCCCCGATTTGGTACGGACAGTGATGGGGTTACCATCTACATCCGGTTCGAACCCGGCAACAGCATCACCCAGGTGCAGGGTAACTCCTTTGGCGGTCAGATGGTCCTCGATGGGTACTGCCATCTCCTGGTCAAGTACTGCCATCACCTGCGGCAGCATCTCAACGATTTCGACAGATATACCACGCCTGGCCAGGTTCTCCACCATCTCAAGCCCGACGAACCCTCCTCCCACCACGATGGCCCGTTTCACCTGGCGACCGTCAATCCACTCCATTATTGCACGGCTGTCCGGAATGGTCCGCAGTGTGAAGATGCCCGGGAGGTTAATCCCCGGCAAGGGCGGGCGAATCGGAGTTGCTCCGGGAGAAAGGACCAGGGCATCGTAGCTCTCGCGGTAGACGTTGCCTGTGTTCAGGTCTTTTACCTCCACCTCTTTGCTATCCCGGTCTATCAGTCTGACCTCGTTCCGTACCCTGACATCGATATTGAACCTTGCCCGGAAATGCTCCGGTGTGGCGACAAGCAGGTCCGCTTCATCCGGGATTACGTTACCGACGTGATAGGGCAGGCCACAGTTGGCAAATGATACGAAGGGCCCTCGCTCGAACATGATAATCTCTGCTTCCTCCGACATCCGGCGCGCCCGTGCCGCACAGGATGCACCCCCGGCCACCCCCCCGACTATCAGTATCCTCGGCCTACCCGCTGCTCCTTGAAACTGCTGGTCCATTAACTTTGCCACCTTTCCTGCCCTGATTCCGTTAACTGTCCGCAACGCCAATAAAGATTGTAGAATGGACGGATGGGACCGCCCTGGCTACCTGATTTGTCCGTGTCTGAGGAAGGCGAATATTGTTTTTCTGCGTAGCAGTACCCAGGCAAACCAGACGACTACTGCCAGTCCCACCAGTTCCGGCACGTACACTGCTGGCTGCGTTGTGAGCGACGTCACGATAACACTTGTCACCCAGTCTGTCAGAACTCCCCTTTGAAAAGT
>DAOUVG010000057.1 GCA_030667735.1 Dehalococcoidales bacterium | reverse complement strand
CTTCTTAGGGGCGCTCCATCTTTTCCCCCTTCCTCGGTAGGAAGGCTCTTACTTGCCAGGAAGAGGAAGGCGTCGCCTCTTCTGAGAGGCGCTCGCACGGGGTTGGGTCGAAAGGGTTTTTCATAGGCTTGCTAGAATGACAGGGACTGTAAAGGCATTTGTAAGACACTACACTAGCTGAGGTAATCGGCTAGCGGCTCAGTCATTGAAGTGCTCGTAGATGGGGTATTCCCGGCTGTTCCAGAACACGCGTCCGTTGGGGCCTCCCGAAGGCAGCTCCACGAGAAAACGGGCGTGCGGGTAGACTAAGTCCACGTCCTGCATTTCATTCAGCAATTGCTCGGGCAGGGAGCCGTTGGTCAGCGTCTGGCCCCATATCGGTGTCCGTGTTGGGCCGGGTATCATCGAGTTTATCAGGATATCCTTGTGGCCGGCCTGCGTAAGCCCGTTGACCAGTGTCCTGGTGAGGGAGGTCACGCCTGCTTTGGAAGCGGAATACGCCGTGTTCCCTGCCCCCGTGGCTTCAGCCGCTCTCGATATTACATTGATAATGCGCCCGTATCCCTGATTGACCATTATCGGCAGGATGCGATGTGTGCACAGGGCGACGCCGATAAGGTTCACGTCGATTACTCGCTTCCAGTTCTGGAACGGTGCGTCAGACCGGAGCGGGTCCGGGATATTAATACCGGCGTTGTTGAATAGTATATAAATGCGGTCGAATCGTTCCATTGTTGCGGCTACCAGACGGTCGACGTCTTTCTCCGACGATACATCGCCCTGCACGCCTACGAACCGGTCGGCACAGTTCCGCGCCGTCTCGGCAAGTCCCTCTCTATTAATGTCAAAGCCAAGCACATGAGCGCCATCCCCGGCAAAGCCTGCGGCCAGGGCTCGCCCGATGCCGCTTCCCGCTCCGGTGATGACGACGACTTTTCCTTCTATGTTCATACCCCATGCTCCTTGATGAAGTCCGTGATTTCTACCAGCACACGTTCCGGCTTCTCCCGTATGGCAAAGTGCCCGGTGTCCTCAATTAAGACGAGACGGGAGTTCTTCAGTCGCCCGGCAAGGTCGTGCGCGTTATCTATGTGACCGAAGCGGTCTTCGGTGCCGTAGACCAGCAGCACCGGGAGTGAGTCTGGTGTGGTACCCCAGTAGGTGGCTGCCGGTGTGGCTCCAATTGCCTTGGCCCTGAGCTCCCCGGCCTCCCGGAGGGGACGCATAGTCAAGACCTCGTCCAGCAGGAGTCGTGCCCGCTCCGGCTGCTCGTCGTGGAACCCGGCGCCGCAGAAATGGTACAGCCAGGCCTCTTCACGGGAAGCGTCCGCAGGGGGCTGGCCTGTCTTTGGCGGGTAGAAGCCACCGGTACCGCAAAGGATGAGGGCTGACGCCCTCTCCGGATGGTCACGGGTGACTATCTGGGCGACACGGCCGCCGAAGGCGTGACCGATGAGGATGGCTTTCTCTATCTCCAGGTGGTCCATCAGGGCAATGGCGTCCCCGGCCAGGGTCTCCAGGGTGTAGGGCTCCTCGGGCAGCTCTGTCTGCCCGGCGCCACGGGCATCAAAGCGGACCACCCGCCCGAGGCTGGCAAGCCATTCCGCCAGCTCGCCCCAGGTCTCGGTGGTACAGCCGGCACCGTTGAATAGAAAGAAGATACGGGACCCCGCCCCATCCTGCCGGTAGTAGGTGTTCAGTCCGTTCAGAGATACTTCTGGCATGTGAACCTGTACCCATGGTAAGCTTGTCCCGTCGGACTGTCAAGGGTTTGACAGTGGGGTGGCAGTGTCATATCATTCAGTACAGTCGCTCGATGGCCGGGTAAATCCGGGCCAGGGACAGGAGGAAAGAGATGGCACTGACCGCTGATTCCACGATTAGTGAGGTCCTGAAGTCGCGCCCCGATGCCAGGGAGATTATCGCCAGGCACGCCGGGCAGCCGGTGGACGAGAGCCAGCTTGCCATGGCGATGAGTATGTCTCTCCGTCAGGTAGCCGGCTTCATCGGCTGGGGTTCGGACAAGATAGACGCGGTGTTGAAGGACCTGAACGAGGGTCAGTAGGCCCTTCATCCCGGCAATCCGTTCTTACCTCTGCACGGGCAGATAATTCTGCTGGCGTGGTCTTTGTTTGCTCTCCGATATAGAAATGAGGCAACCTCACCCTCTTTGTCCTCCCTCTCTGTCATTGCGAGGAAGTCCTTCCCGGAAGGACGACGCGGCAATCTGGCTCCAAGGCAAGAGGCATCGATTGCGTCACAGAGACAACACCCTGAGCACTAGACATAACTCAAAAAACAATTCCCACGCCTGGCCAGCCTCGATTTGTTTCCCGAAATTTCATTATTATCGCCTTGTAGCCTTTGCCTCTCTATGACTCTCCTCTCGGTTAGTCCCTGACTTCAAGCAGTTCGATGAGCACATCCTCCGGTGCCCACAGGAACGATATCTTGATGCCCGGCCGGATTTCCCATATCTCGTCGCGGAACTCCACGCCCTTTGCCTTCAGGTCGGTCACGGCCGTTTCGATATCGTCGGTCCTTATCCCGAAGTGCTCCAGCCCGCTCACCGCACCCCGCGCCGTGGACACCGGTTTCGCGTCGGCGGACTGCTGCATAATCAGTATCCTCGAACCACTGAGACTGAGCTCCACGCTGACCTGTCCATTGGGAAGCTCTCTTGCATTGACCCTTTCGGCATTGAACATGTCTTCGTAGAACTGGGCTGTCTTCAACGGGTCAGGACTGTACAGGTGAATGTGGTCGTACACGTAGTCCGGCATATGGGCACCTCCTTTATCTTCTGTGGGAAGCTGTCTACTCTTCCCTGGCCTTCTTCTGCAATTCATACAGCCGGGTGAGGGCTTCCAGCGGCGTCAGGGAATCGATATCCAGCGTTTGAAGTTCCTCGTCGACCGGTGACTTCTGCCCGAAGAGGGGCATCTGCTGGACTGTCTCCTGCGGCTGGTGGCGGCCCTTTCTCTTTGGGGTGGCGCGGCGGCTGTCTCCCTCAAGGTCTTCCAGCACCTCCTGGGCGCGATGCACTACCGACCGGGGCAGTCCCGCCAGCTTGGCCACGTGTATCCCGTAGCTCTTGTCCACTCCGCCGGGCACTATCTTGCGCAGGAAGATGACCTCCCCCTTCTCCTCGGCCACGGCGACGTTGAAGTTCTTTACCCGCGGCAGGAAGCCGGCCAGCTCCACCATCTCGTGGTAGTGGGTGGCAAAGAGGGTCTTTGCTCCCAGCCGGGGGTAGTTGTGGATGTACTCCGCAACCGCCCGGGCGATGGACAGGCCGTCGTAGGTGCTGGTGCCCCGTCCGATTTCGTCCAGTATCAGTAACGAGCGTTTGGTGGCGTTGTTCAGGATGTTGGCCGTCTCCACCATCTCCATCATGAATGTCGACTGCCCCGAAGTAATGTCCTCCCGGGCACCAATCCGCGTGAAGATGCGGTCCACCACCCCGATGGTGGCCGAGTCCGCCGGGACGAAGCTGCCGACCTGCGCCAGTAGCACAATCAGGGCAACCTGTCTCAGGTAGGTCGATTTCCCTGCCATGTTCGGCCCGGTGAGGATGATTAGCTGGGCATCACGGTTGGAGAGGTAGGTGTCGTTGGGCACGAAGGCGCCGTCGCTGAGAGTCCTCTCAACCATGGGGTGGCGTCCCTGCATGATGATTAATTCTTCACCCGTGGTCAGCTCCGGCCGGGTGTAGCCGTAGCGGACAGCGACCTCGGCGAGACCGCAGAAAGCGTCGGCATGAGCAATTGCCCCGGCCACGGCCAGGATTGCCTCGCTGGCGGCGGCTACCTGCTGGCACACCCTGCGGAAGATGCTGCTTTCAAGCTCGGTAATCCTCTCCCGGGCATTGAGGATAGTTGATTCGTACTCCTTCAACTCCGGTGTGAAGTAACGCTCGCCGTTGACCAGGGTCTGCTTGCGGATATACGTCTCCGGCACCTGGGAGAGGTTGGCTCTGGACACCTCGATATAGTAGCCGAAGACGCGGTTATAACCTATCTTCAGCGACTTGATGCCGGTCTTTTCCTGCTCGTCGCGCTCCAGGTTGGCCAGGTACTGCCGGGCGTTACTGGCTACCTTCTTGAGGTCGTCGAGCTCTTCGGAGAACCCCGGCCTGATGACGTTGCCATCACCGAGTCCACCGGACGGTTCGTCGACGATTGCCTCACTGATTAGGGCGACCACGTCGTCACGGGGCTTGAGCTCGTTCTTGAGCCAGGTGACGTCAGAGACGCCGTTGCCGTTGTAGTCGCCGTTGCCTCCGGAGATAGCCTCTTTAATTTCCGGCACTACCTCAAGGCTGCGCCGCAGGGCGATTAGCTCCAGGGGGCTGGCGATGTTGCTACCGATACGGTTGACCAGTCGCTCCATGTCGGCTACGCGGCCCAGCAGGGAAGCTGCTTGATTCCGGGGCAGGGCGTTGGTATGGAACCAGGCAACGGCTTCCTGTCTTTTGACCAGTGCCTCAATATTAAGGAGCGGCTGCCCGAGCCACTTCTTGAGCAGCCGACTGCCCATCGCCGTTTTCGTCAGGTCGATAATTGACAGCAGGGAGCCGGTTGCCGTCCCGGAGGCGCTGCGGAACAACTCCAGGTTGGTCTGTGTCTGTACGTCCAGTGCCATGAAGGAATCTGTTGAGTATGTGGAAAGTCGGGTAAGCTGTCCCAGGGCGCCCTTCTGTGTTTCCTGGATATAGCGGACTACGGCTCCCGCAGCCCTGATTGCCAGGGGTTGTCGGGCACAGCCGAAGCCATCGAGGGTGCTCACCCCGAAGTGCTCCAGCAGGGCCTGGCGTGATGTTTCCAGTTCGAACCAGTATTCGTCCACCGGCGTGATGTGGGCGTTTGGCTCCAGTCCGGAAAGCTCGGCGCGGGCGTTGGTGATAAGCTCCGATGGGCGGAGTCGTTCCAGTTCCGGGGTAGTCCGTCGTATGGGTAGCTGGGTGGTGGCAAACTCGCTGGTGGTAATATCCACGTAGGCGATACCGGCTTCCTCGTCGTTAAGCACCACACCAACCAGGTAATTGTTTGTCTTGCTGTCGAGCAGGCCGGGTTCGACTATGGTACCGGGGGTGACCACGCGGACGACTTCCCGCTCGACGATGCCCTTGGTCTCGCCGGGTTTTGTGACCTGCTCGCAGATAGCCACCTTGTGGCCGTGGTTTATCAGCTTGGCGAGGTAGTTGTCCAGAGCGTGGTAGGGGATACCGGCCATCGGCACACGGTTCCCTTTGCCCATCTCCCGTGAGGTAAGGATAATCTCAAGCTCGTTAGCGACAACGCGGGCGTCCTCGTCGAAGGTCTCGTAGAAATCTCCGAGGCGGAAGAAGACAATAGCCTGCGGGTACTGCTGCTTGATGCTGAGATATTGACGACGGATGGGGGTCTGGCCTGATTTCTGCATCAACTCATTGTACCGAATTCTCGGCGAAATGGGAATATATTTTTGCCCTTATCTCAGGACCTGCGTGGCCTGATTACCAGCACCGGCAGGCCGGATTCCTTGAGGACGTATTCGGCGACGCTGCCGAAGGCGAAACGCTTCAGTCCACTCCTGCCATGTGTACCGAGGGCTATCAGGCCGATGCCGTTCTCCTCGGCGTAGCCGACAATGCTGCGGCCGGCGCTACCGGGCAGTGTGAGGTAATCCACCTCCAGTCCCGCTGCCTGAATTGCCTGAGCAATGCTCTCCAGGTAGGTAATTGCCTCTTCTTCCTTTCGCTGGATTTCGGCCGGTGTCGGTGCGGAGTAGTAGCCGGTGGTTGGCTCAACGATGGCGCTCGGAGGCATGGTGATCTCCAGGAGCACCAGCTTGCTCCCGAAGCGCTGGGCGACCTCCCTGGCGTAGGGCAGGATTTCCTCGGCAAGGTCCGAACCGTCAAGGCAGACCAGTATCTTCTCGAACATAGGCCCTCCTTTCCCGGTGGTCTTGAGGATGTACTTTTGTGATTTCATCGTATGGCAAGTTGGCGGGTGTGTCAAGGTGTTGTACCCGCCCAGTGCATTGGGGACAGATGGGATCAATGGCGACAAACGAGAAAAGTAAAAATAAATGGAAACAATTCGAGGCTGGCCAGGCGTGGGAATTGTTTTTCGAGTTATGGTAAGTGGATGTGTAGACACGGGCTCTTGTTTGTGTTGGTGACCGCGTTCCCAGTTTGTCCTCTCCGGCCATGGAGGGAGCGCGCCTCAGAAGGCGCGGTTCAGAAGGCGGGGGGCGCCTCCGGACACCCCAAAGCGGTGAGAGGGCGACTCTCCGGGCAGGCGTCAATCGCACCTTGATAGATGCCGGGGAAGGGAGGACACAGGGGGATAGGGTGACACATACAATGTATTAGTGGGGGCCTGAGAAGAAGTCACCTGTCCGGCGCGTTAATGGTATCCGGCCGGAACTGGCGGTATTGTTGATGACGTGCCGTCGGTGCTATAATTGCCCGCAGCCTGATACCAGAAGAGGAGGAATCCAGAGTGAAGATACTTGGTCTTTCCTGCAGCCCGAGAAAGGGTGGTAACACCGAAACGCTGGTGACCGAGGCGCTGGAGGGCGCCCGTAACGAGGGTGCCGAGATAGAGCTGTTCAGCGTGCACGGCAAGGATATAAAGCCCTGCGATGGTTGCCAGACCTGCGTTGCGACCGGCATATGCCACATTCAGGACGACATGCAGGACGTTTTCCGGAAGATGATTGAGTCCGACGGCATTATATTCGGCACCCCGATATACTTCTACACGATGAGCGCCCAGGCGAAGGCCATCATGGACCGGACCTACTCGATACGCCGTCCCGAGTTCAAGCTGGCCAGCAAGGTGGGCGGAATCATTGCCGTGGCCGGGGGTATTGGCCTGATGGAGGCAATCAAGGACTGGTACTTCTACATCGCCATCAACCACATGCTGGCGGCGGATTATGTCAGTGCCTACGCCGGCGGGAGAGGTGAGGTGAGCGACAACGAGCATGTGATGAAGAGCGCCCGGGAACTGGGACGGCAGATGGTACAACTGGTCGATACCGGCTTCCGGTTCCCCGAGGAGTACGCTCGCCGCGGACTCTCCGGCTACGTGGCGCAGAAGTACGGGGTGTGAAAAGTGAGTTCACCTCCGGTTATCCGTCCAGTGGAAGCGGAAGACCTGGCGGTCCTCGACGAAAGCCTGCCGGGAGGGCGTCCCCCTGAGGTGCACCGGGAACGCTACCGCAAGCAGGTGGAGGGAAGGGGCGTCTACGCGACGGCATGGCAGGGCGAGCGTCTTGTCGGTATCCTGTTCGTGGACTGGGAAGGCTCGACCGCGGAGCCGGTCAGAGTAAGCTTCCCTGGCTGTCCTCACCTGATAGACCTCCTTGTGCCGCCGGAGTACAGGAAACAAGGGATTGCGATGCAGTTGCTGGACTATGCGGAAGCAGAAGCGCGCCAGAGAGGCCACGAGCGGATAGGGCTGGACGTGGGCGACCTGGCTGACCCCAACTACAGGATTGCCCACGGCATCTACACCGGGCGGGGGTACGTGGTCACCGGCATCGAGCACATGGACGCTTACACGGTGGTGGACGAGAGCGGGAGGGCGCTGGCCATCCAGGAGAGGGTCAGGTTCATGGTTAAGGAGATGGGGGGTGGGGGTGACGCCTAGCGCCGGTACTGCACTCTCTGCCCATCTGTGCCACCACATGCGCCACCACATGCGTTGACACCCGGTACCTGCTGCGGTAGAATGAACCCCAGTGTTCTACTTCAGTGAGTGTTTATACCCACCCTCGGCATGATAGGCCTTGGAGAGATGAACATACCTGTACCAGAACTGCAATCGAATGTGGGTGGTCAGCCAACGTCTGTCGACGCTCACTCATAGTGTTGGTAGGCGAAGGT
>DAOUVG010000110.1 GCA_030667735.1 Dehalococcoidales bacterium | reverse complement strand
TCCTATTAGAGCACACGAGTAGAGAATGGTCAAGATTGTTTGCACTTGTCGAAAGCTAACATCCCTCCCCTAACTCCGCTCCCCCGCTTCCGTGTTCCACACCCGCGACATCTCTTTAAGCAGCAGGGCGTGCTCCGGTTTCGCCAGATTCCGGTCTTTTTCAAAGACCTTCTGTGCCTCGCTGCGGGCTATCTCCAGCAAGGGTACGTCGGAGAGTCTGGCCATGCGTAAATCGGGCAGGCCGCTCTGCCGCGTGCCGAAGAACTCGCCCGGCCCGCGCATCTTCAGGTCTTCCTCGGCAAGCTGGAAGCCGTCCTGGACGTTTTCAATGATGTCCAGGCGTTGCAGTCCGACATCGGATGGGTCCTCTGCCATCAGCATGCAGTAGCTCTGCTCGATACCACGCCCCACACGGCCCCGAAACTGGTGTAGCTGGGAAAGCCCGAAACGGTCGGCGCTTTCCACCATCATCACGGTGGCGTTGGGGACGTCGATACCCACCTCGACAACCGCCGTAGAGACCAGGATATCAAGCTCACCGGCGTAGAACCGGCGCATCACCTTTTCCTTGTCCGTGGCTGACATCCGTCCGTGAAGCAGGCCTAGCGTCAGGTCAGGGAAGACCTCCCGGGAGAGGCGCTCATGTTCCGCCATCGCCGCCCTGGCCTGCACCGCTTCGGATTCCTCGATGAGCGGACAGACTATGAACGCCTGGCGGCCATTGCCAATCTCGCGGCGCAGGAAGTTGTAGGCGCTCCGGCGTTGCTCCGGCTTGAGCCACCTCGTTTTCACTGCCTGTCTGCCCGGCGGTAGCTGGTCAATCACCGAAAGGTCAAGGTCGCCGTACAGAGTCAGTGCTAGCGTCCTCGGAATGGGTGTCGCCGTCATTACCAGTACATGAGGGTTATGACCCTTCTGTCGCAGGCTGGAACGCTGCTCGACCCCGAAGCGGTGCTGCTCGTCGACAACCGCCAGGGCCAGTTTGCGGAACTCCACGTCTTTTTGGATGAGGGCGTGCGTGCCGACCACGATATCGATTTCCCCGTCCCGAATCATCCGGTGAAGCTCCCGCTTCTGCGCTGCCGGTATCGCTCCGATAAGCAGTGCCAGTGTCAGTGGTCGGGGCAGGAGGCCGGAGTAGCTGTGCAGGTAGCTCGATTCTTCGTCGGTGTGTGCCACTGACTCCAGCAGCCGGGAGATGGTGGCGAAATGCTGCTCCGCCAGGATTTCCGTGGGTGCCATCAGTGCCCCCTGGCAGCCGTTGGCGGCGGCCATCAGCAGACCGGCGGTAGCGACAACCGTCTTCCCGCTACCCACATCTCCCTCGAGAAGGCGGGACATTGGCTGTGGTCTTTCCAGGTCGTTGAGCAGCTCGGCGAGTACTCTCTGCTGGGCGGCGGTAAGCTTGAAGGGCAGGGAATCTATAAAGGTGTCCAGCACTTCCCTGTTGGTGTGAAGCGGATTGCCGGGCTGCCCTTCCTGCCATTCCCATTTTCTGCCCAGGACACCGAGCTGGAGGAGAAATAGCTCGTCAAAGGCAAGGCGGGTTCTTGCCCGGTCCTTGACCTCGTTGTCATCCGGATAGTGGGCCTCGGATATTGCCCGGGGTAACTCCAGCAGGTTACGGTGCTCTCTTACCGAAGCGGGCAGGAAGTCCGGTACCTGCCATGCCCACTGGTCTACTACCCCCTTCATCAGCTTCCTGACCTGGCGGGGATACAGTCCCCGGGTGAGCGGGTAGACCGGTACCAGACGTCCGGTGTGTACCAGGTCTGCGTCCTGCCACGGCTCCCACTCCGGCGATTCAAAGACGTAGCGCCCGTTGAACAGCCTTACCCGGCCACTGAGCACGATTCTCATGTTGGGGGTAAGCTGCCGGACCAGGTAGGGGTTGTTAAACCACACCACGCGGACATTGCCCGTCTCGTCCCCGACGATAGCCTCGGTACTCCGCCTGCCGCCGGGTCGGGTCTCGGTTGCCTGCCAGACATTGGCGACGATGGTCTCCTCTTCTCCCTGGGTGAGTTGCGAGATAGTCTGCCTCTGGCTGTAGTCCAGGTGGCGGTTGGGGAAGAAGTAGAGCAGGTCTCTTATTGTCGTTACACCCAGCTTGCCGAATTTTGATGACAGGGTTGAACTGATACCTTTCACGGACGTAATCGGGGAATCAGGCGAAATGTCTGTGCTTGCCTTTGGATGTCTGGTTCGTGGCGGCCGGTCAGCCTTCTGTCCTGTTCCGGGGCCGGGTTTCCTCTCACCTTCGTGCTCCAATTCAGTCAGGAAATCAAGCACGTCTGTAGCCCATTTTTGTCTCTGCTCTTCAGTCAGGGAAGCGTAACTGGATTTATCCAGGCCGAGTTTGCGGAAGCGGCTCAGGGCACGACGACTGGAAATTAAAGCCATGGCCGGACCGCTCCAGTTGCCAAGGAATCTGTCCAGTCCGCCGATTACGGCTGAGTCCGAATAGCCCCTGGAATGCTCCAGCTCAAGGATTTTACGCAGAGGCCCGATATCTACTGACAAAACTCAGCCCTCGTGGTCGGCAGAACGGCGTTGTCGGCAACGATTGTGACCGGCACTGGCCGGCTCAGACCGGCACTGGCCGGCTCAGACCGGCACTGGCCGGCCTACTTCGCCTCCAGAACGGTTACCGCGATAGCGTTGGGACCACCGTGGACTCCCAGTACCGGACTGACGATTGACCGACGGATATTCACATCAGGGAAGGTAGTACGGAGACGCTCTGCCAGCCTGTCCGCCTCGTCCGGGAGCGTGGTATGTTCCACGGCCAGTTCCTCAATCCGCTGGAAGCTGGTCACGTAGTTGTACAGGTACTCAACTCCGGCCGCCTGCGACCGCAGACGCGTCAACGGTGATATCTCACCTTCCTTCACGGTGAGTATCGGCTTGAACGACAGTACGGAGCCCAGAAGACCCTGGGCTTTGCCGATGCGTCCGCCCTTGGCCAGATACTTGAGGGTGTCGAAATAGGTTATCCAATGAGAGCGGGTGAGTGCGTCTCGGACCAAGTCGATAAGCTCGTCCAGCTTGGCACCTTCACGGCTTGCCTTGGCGGCAGCAAGGGCAACGAGTCCCTGACCCATGGCCACCATCTGAGAGTCGATCACCTCAATACGGCACTTCTTCTGCACCATTTCTATGGCGCTCATTGCGGACTGATAGGTGCCGCTCAGCTTCGCGGACAGGGTGATTACGAGGATTTCGTCGGTCTCATCGGCCAGCTTGTTATACACCTCGGCAAAAACACTGGGGGCCGGCTGTGTCGTGGTCGGGAAGACATCTCCGGTGGTTAACCGGCGGTAGAACTCGTCGGTGGTTATGGTAACCCGGTCCAGGAAAGCCTCCCGGCCAAACATCACCGTCAGAGGGATGACGGTAATCCCGAGTTCGGCGCCTTCCTCGGCGGTTATATCCGAGGTGCTGTCGGTTATTATCTTGACTGTCATTACTGGAATCCTCCCTGCTATTCTATGGAAACAATGTAGTTGTAGTGGGCCTGACCACCCCGGACCACCTCCACCTGTAGCTGATGGTGTTCTTCACGGACCATGGCGCTGGCTCGCTCCGCCTCTGCCTGGTCAGTATCAGCACCGAAGTATATGGTGACGATTTCCTTTCCGCTAACATCCAGCTTGGAAAGGGTTTCATGGAGGACGTCGGTGGGGCTGCTCCCCACTGCCGCCAGTTCCCCGTCCAGCAGGCCGATTGCCTGCTTCTTCTTTATCTTGATATTATTGATTTGTGTGGAACGTACCGCCCGGGTAATCTCGACCGTGTTCACCAACGGTATAGCCTGTCTCATTATGCTAGCGTTGGTCTCAAGGTTCGCTTCATAGTCAAGCGCCAGAAGGGCAGCGACCCCTTGCGGTATGGTCTCCGTGGCGACTATCTCAACATCCTTCTCGGTGAGGGTGTGTACCTGCTCGGCGGTAAGCACGATGTTCTTGTTGTTGGGCAGGACAATGACCTTGTCCGAGGCTACTGATTCCACTGCCTGGAGTATATCTCTGGTACTGGGGTTCATTGTCTGGCCACCGGGGACTATTGCCGTCACTCCCAGGCTGGTGAAGACCTCGGCAAGGCCGGCACCGTCGACGACTGCGACAATGGCCATGTCCACTGCGGGTGCCTTGTCTTTCTGCATCTCCAGGAAATCCCGGTGCTGTTCGTCCATGTTGCGGATTGATACCTGGTGCACTGTGCCCAGGCCGGTGGCGATATGGATGACATTACCCGGGTCAAGCGTATGGATGTGAACTCTGGCCGTTGATTCGTCACCAACTACAATCAGGGATTCGCCCTTCTTCTCCAGCCTGGAACTGATTTTTTCCGTGTTGAGTTTCTCTCCCTTGAGCATGAACTCGGTGCAGTATCCGAAGGGTTCCTCATCGGCGGCTATCAGCTCGGGGGGCCTGCCCGTCATAGGTACGCTGCTGGTAATCATCTGAGGTTTGCGGAACCGTATCTGTTCAGCCTCACCCTTCAGATAGTGCAAGGCACCTTCGAGAATGGTATAAAAACCCTGCCCTCCGGCATCGACCACCCCCGATTCCTTGAGGATGGGAAGTAGTGCCGGGGTATTGGCCACCGATTCGTTGGCGGCTTGTACGGCAATCTCGAAGACTTCGGTAAGGTCCGGGTCTCCCTCTTCCACCAGCTTTCCAACGGCTGCGGCGGCATCCTTGGTCACGGTGAGTATTGTGCCCTCCACCGGATTGCTCAACCCCTTGTAGGCCATTACGGAGGCTTCCTGGAGAGCAATGGCAAAGTCGGCCCCGGTCAGAGATTCCTTGCCGGCAATGCCCTGAGCAAGGCCGCGCAGTATCTGTGACAGTATTACACCACTGTTCCCCCGGGCCCCCATGAGTGCCCCTTTGGCCATGGCCTGAGCTACCGCCGAGCTGCTGTTATCCGGAGCACGGTAGGCTTCTTCCATGCTGGAGTTCATCGTCAGCAGCATATTGGTCCCGGTATCGCCGTCCGGTACCGGGAAAACGTTCAGGGCGTCAACATCGGAAGCGCATTTCTCAAGCCAGGCAGTGGCACAGGCGAACATCTCGCGGAAGTCCTGCCCGGTGATAAACTTGGTTTGCTTCATCCTCCACTATCCTTCCAGACTACTGGTCGTATCTACTTTATCAATACACAGCAGGCTTCTAACCATGCAGACCATACGGGCCTTGCCAGTGTATTTGTTATACGAGTCCCGCTGTGCTAATATAATACCGTACCATAAGATACTGTAAAGCTGACATATAGTCAAGGAGATATATTCTTGAAGTGCGATTTGTGTGACAAGACGCCACAGTTTGGCAATAACGTTAGTCACTCCAAGCGCCATACCAAGCGGCGCTGGATGCCGAATATTCACCCGGTCACTCTTATTGTGGACGGTAAGAAGAAGCGGCTCACCTTGTGCACCAGGTGCCTGCGCACCCAGCACAAGCTGGCGAAAACACTGCCCACTACCATAAACTAGCCCGTATCTTCTCCAGCGAGTCCTTCACCGGTTCCCCGGTTGCGAATATCGCTGCGCCTGCCACCAGTACCGTGGCACCAGCCCGGACAACCAGAGGAGCGGTAGCGGCGGAGATACCACCATCCACCTCCAGCTCAGCCTCCAGGCCACGTCTGTCCAGTTCTGTCCGAACACGCGCTATCTTTTCCGGCATATCTTTGATGAAGGTCTGCCCGCCGAACCCGGGATTGACCGTCATTACCAGGACCAGGTCTACCGAGGGCAGTATCTCCTCAAGAGAGCCGATTGGCGTGGCCGGATTGAGGGCAACACCCGCCTTCTTGCCTAGCACCTTGATTTGCTGGATAGTCCGGTGCAGGTGCGTACATGCCTCTACGTGCACGGTGATGATGTCTGCCCCGGCCCTGGCGAACTCCTCTATCTGTCGCTCCGGTGCATCGATCATGAGGTGCACGTCAAGAGGCAGGTCCGTGCAG
>DAOUVG010000226.1 GCA_030667735.1 Dehalococcoidales bacterium | reverse complement strand
GAACCCACAATAGCATCCCAGCCGGGCATGTCCCGGTACGGGCCGTCAGGACCAAAACCTGAGATTGAGCAATAGACCATCCGGGGGTTGAGTTCTCTGACTGCCTCGTAACCTATGCCCAGCCGGTCGGCCACGCCGGGACGGAAGCTCTCGATAATAACGTCGGACTGCCTGGCCAGCTCATGGGCAATTTGCTGGCCTTCGGGTTGCTTCAGGTTGAGAGTGATACCACTCTTGGAGCGGTTCCACACCAGGAAACCTGGCCGGCCGCGAAAGGGGTCCCCCTCCGGTCGTTCCACCTTGGTCACCTCCGCCCCCTGCTCACTGAGGAGCATAGCGGCATAAGGGCCAGCGATATACTGGCTGAAGTCAAGGACCTTGATTCCTGTGAGGACCGCCGTCATGCTATGTAACCCTTAAGTGTCAATTAGCCGGGTACAGCATCAACCCGCTTCATTGAGATTAGCCTCCGTGAAAGGTCACCTTTCTCCACGCCGCACCCGCCCTGTAAGGAAGAATATAGCCTTGAGTATGGGGCAATATGCGCCTGATGTCAACATATCCTGAGTCAGTCTATATTGGGCGAATATCACCTTCGTGGTATACTTTCATCAGGCAGAATGCACCTCCAGGAAGGTACCGGACCAATGTTGCACAGGTTCTCCCCGGATGTCCAGCAGCAAGTTGAAAGGGCCGTTATCATCCTCCGGCAGGGAGGAATAGTCGCCTATCCTACCGATACCGTCTACGGCCTGGGCGCCGGCATGAGCATTCCCCATGCCGTGAAGCGTGTGTTTCAGGCCAAACAGCGACCGCAGGACATGGCCCTTCCCCTGCTGGTGGCAAACGCATCACAAATAGCCGAACTGGCCGGGCATGTGCCACCGGTTGCCTGCCGGTTAATCGATAGCTTCCTGCCCGGAGCCCTCACGATAGTGCTGCCTGCGTCCGATACCGTCCCCGATATCGTCACCGCCGGGGGTAACACCGTAGCCGTGCGGATACCTGACCATCCCATCCCCATGGCCCTCATCGAAGGTATCGGGATGCCCCTGGTGGGCACCAGCGCCAACGTCAGCGGCCAGCCGAGTCCGCTCACCGCCGCTGAAGTACGCTCGCAGTTCGGCGATGAAATCGACATGGTCATTGATGAAGGCGGACGCTGCACCGGACGGGAATCGACCATTGTTGACCTCACCGGTGAAATGCCGGTCGTTCTGCGCGAAGGTGCCATATCCGTGGAAGCGCTCCGGCAAGTCTGCGCGGAAATCATTACTGACAAGACCGGGTGACCTGTGCCGGAGCAGAGTTGACAATAAATGGTAACTGTGCTATCGTACCACACATGAACAGCTACAACCTGGTACTGGCACTTATCGTTATCAGCGGTTACCAGTGAGTGGGTTCGCCTCCACGAGAGCCGTCCCACCGGGACGGCTTTTTTTTTAGGTTGCAAGCGGTGAGGAGATAGAAAAAGAAGGATGAAAAGTGACGCTGTCAAGAAGGGACTGGAGAGAGCACCACATCGCTCCCTGCTGCATGCCGTCGGTGTATCCCGGTCCGACATTGACAAGCCCTTCGTGGGCATAATCAACAGCTTCAGTGAAATTGTCCCGGGGCATATACACCTGCGGAGTATTGCCGAAGCTGTCAAGCAGGGAGTGTATGCCGGTGGCGGGAGGCCTTTCGAGACCAACACTATCGCCGTGTGTGATGGCATCGCCATGAACCATCCGGGTATGAAGTACAGCCTGCCCAGCCGGGAGCTGATTGCCGACTCGGTGGAGATAGTGGCCGAAGCCCATGCCTTTGACGCCCTGGTCTTCATCCCCAACTGCGATAAAGTAGTCCCCGGTATGCTTATGGCGGCAGTCAGGCTCAATGTACCGTCCATCTTCATTAGCGGCGGGCCGATGCTGGCGGGTTACAGACCCGGGACCAACGAGAAAATCGACCTCATATCCGTGTTTGAAGCCGTGGGCAAGGTTACTTCCGTACAGATGAGCGAAGAGGAACTGGCAGAGCTCGAAGAGGTTGCCTGTCCCGGCTGCGGAAGCTGCGCCGGCATGTTCACCGCCAATACGATGAACTGCCTCACCGAGGCCATGGGGCTGGCACTGCCCGGTAATGGCACCATTCCGGCAACAGATTCCAGGAGGATACAACTGGCAAAGGCCGCCGGGGAACAGGTCATGCACCTGCTGGCGGACAACACCTGTCCCCGTGACATAGTGACCCCGAAATCAATGCACAATGCCTTTACGGTGGATATGGCCCTGGGAGGCAGCACCAACTCGGTACTGCATTGCATGGCAATTGCCCACGAAGCAGGCATCAGTTTCCCTCTGGTTCAGGTGAATAACATCAACGAGGCCACCCCGACTCTATGCCTGCTCAGTCCCGCCGGAGAGAATCGCATCGAAGACCTGGACCGTGCCGGCGGCATCCCCGCGGTGATGAATGAGGTCAGGGACAGGCTGAACCTGGACTCGGTGACCGTATCGGGAAAGACGGTCGGTGAGAGTATCAGGGACTGCCCCATACTGGATAGAGATGTCATCCACTCTATGGACGACGCATATTCTGCCACGGGTGGAATTGCCGTCCTCTTCGGCAACCTCGCCCCGGACGGCGCCGTTGTCAAGAAGAGCGCGGTCGCCCCGGAAATGATGTCCCACGTGGGACCGGCCAGGGTGTTCGAATCCGAGGAGGAGGCAACCGGCACAATCATGGCTGGCGGTATCAAGCCCGGTGACGTAGTGGTCATCCGCAACGAAGGCCCCAAAGGCGGACCGGGTATGAGGGAGATGCTCACACCGACGTCCCTGCTCAGCGGTATGGGTATGGACAAAGACGTCGCCCTGATTACTGACGGGCGCTTCTCCGGTGGCTCCCGCGGTGCCGCTATCGGTCATGTTTCTCCGGAGGCAGCCAGTCGCGGACCGATTGCCGCCCTGCAGGATGGAGACGTTATCAAAATTGATATTCCGAACTACAAACTGGAGGTAGACCTCAGCGAAAGTGAGATTTCACAGCGCCTCGCCCGGCTGGGTGAGTTTGAAGCCAGGGTGAAGACAGGCTATCTCAGCCGCTATATTGAAAAGGTAACATCAGCCAGCACCGGAGCGGTATTCAGCGCATAGAAAGGAACCACTATCATGAAGATGACCGGCGCCCAGATGATTCTGGATGGCTTCGTGAAGGAAGGCGTGGAAGTCATTTTTGGCATCCTCGGAGGGGCTATCCTGCCTCTCTATGACACCCTGCCACAGTTTCCGCAACTCCGTCACGTACTGACACGGCACGAACAGGGTGCCGCCCACGCCGCCGATGGCTATGCCCGCACCAGTGAAAAGGTTGGTGTGTGCATGGCGACTTCCGGCCCGGGGGCTACCAACCTGGTGACCGGTATCGCCAATGCCTTCCTTGATTCAGTTCCCATGGTAGCAATTACCGGTCAGGTAGCCCGACCCTTCATTGGCAAGGACGCTTTCCAGGAG
>DAOUVG010000221.1 GCA_030667735.1 Dehalococcoidales bacterium | reverse complement strand
TACATCTGTTTCACCCTTTCATTGACAAAGGGAAGGGATACAGGGGGATGGGGGTTACCTGACAGTAGCAATACTACCGTTATAGATTGCTTCGTTTACACTCAGGGCTCCGGCTCGCAATGACAGGGAAGGCTGGCGCTCCGAGCAGGAGGTGACACAATACTATGGGGGAAGGTAAAATAGAATTGCCCGGCCATGAGAAGAACCGGGCAATTCCAAGAGGTACATAGGATACCTGAACCGTAGCATACCCTACTGAGGTATAGTATATTATTACCTTAAAGATATTGTCAAATCGGTGGCGAGCTGCCTTTGATAGAGTGCCAGGGTATCAGAACAAACTTATCTCATAATGGAGCACTCCGGTTGACCGTTGCGGGAATATATGGCACCATAAATTGCAGGACACTATTGATTGGGGCGTGATTTCTGGAGGGTGTAATGGTTTCCGATGACAGAGTACGAAGAGAAGTAATCATAAAGCGACTGAAGAAGGTTGAGGGGCAGGTCCGGGGACTGCAGAAAATGGTCGATACCGAACGCGACTGTGAGAGCATAATAACCCAGTTGGCGGCAATAAGGTCTGCCACAGAGAGCGTGGGGCAACTGGTGCTGAATAACTATATGCATATTTGCTTCCGCAAGGAAGCGGAATTCGAAGATTCGGCGGAATCACTGGCACGGGTGGTAGGCATCTGGAACCGGGTGCGGGTACACGATGCCCCCTGAGTTCTGAAAGAGACCAGTCCCGATATCGGCGGTCGGGGGTTTTTTACTTAAAGTAGAACAGGGTGTCGACCTTACTGGGTCAGGCACCCTGTTTTTTTGACCTGTGAACGGAAAACCGGAAGATAATGCCTTCGTCAGGCATCACTTCTCCTTGCTAATCTCATCATACCACTTGCCGTAGTGGTTCTTGGCGTAGGTTACGGAAACCTTGCCATTCAGTATTGAACGGAAAGACTCCACCATTCTGGGGTGAATGGCGCCCAGATAGATGTGGACCAGTAGCATGACAAAGGCAACGATAAAGGCAACGTCATGAATAAGTATGGACCATTGAAACAGACCTGCCGGGACGATGTCCCTGAGGAACCAAATCACCAGACCAGTCAGCACGAAGAGGATGCCTGTGCCCAGCACCACTAATTGCCACATCTTCTGACCGGTATTTACGTGCGGTTGCGGAGGCATATTATCTTCTGAGCCGCCGAAGTAGTAGTCCGGTGCTGCCTTTACCCATCCCAGGTCGTCCTTACCCCAGGTAAGAGTTTCCTTAATGAAGTGCAGTGTCATCCTGGGATTGATGAAGAAGTACACTATCGGTCCGCCTGCGAAGATAATGGCCGATATCCGGTGGAGGATTCTGGTCCAACCCCCGGCTGCTACACCACCGAGTCCCGGAATGAACAGAATAGCGCCAGTGATTGCCAGTATCAGGAAGGCAGCGGTATGTATCCAGTGAAACCAGACCGTCCGCATCTTGAAACGTTCGACTACGCGTTCTTCGGTCATTCGCCTTCTCCTCCTCGGGCTATTCTCATCCTGGCGATAAGATAATTCAACCCGAAACCGGCGGCGGCAACGACCGCAACCCCGATACCAAGCCACTTCAGAATACCCCTTACCTCCGCCGCGGCGGGAACCTGTGGGTCAACCGGCAGACCGTAGGTATCAGGGGTTTCATCGAGCACGTACATTACGTGCAGTCCCCCCAGTTCGGTTTCCCCGTATAGATTGGCTGAAGGACTCTGTATTGCCAGCTCCGTGACCCGTTTCCCGGCATTATCGAGTAGCTCAGAACGCTTGCCAAACGTGATTGCTCCACTGGTGCAGGCTTCCGAGCAGGCAGTCGGCTGGCCGTTGCTGACCCGGTCAATACAGAAAGTGCACTTGTCCATGACGCCAGCACCGGTAATACGGTTACTCCCCAACCGGGGTATATCAAACGGGCAATTCTGGGCACAGTAACCACAGCCAGAGCATTTTTCCCGGTCATACTGGACGAACCCCAGTTCGTTGTAACTCAGTGCTCCGGTGGGGCATACCTCAACGCAGGCAGCATCGGTACAGTGCATGCAGGCTTGCTTTCTGAGGCTCCAGTCATCGTCCCTTTTCAGTGGGAATAGAGTTGTCCAGCAATCGGGAGAAAGCTCGGGGGAATCCTCGGGGTCAGGTTTGATGGTCTCTGCCAGGCTGTTGTAGTTCTTGCAGGCGGCGTAGCACCACCAGCAACCGACGCACCTGGAGACGTCCACCAGCATGGCGAGGTCCTGTCCGGAGGAGGCTGCTCTGGCCACAGTGCCAAGATTTTGCGAACCAAGCAGAACGACTCCCGCAGTTCCTGCCGAGGCTTTCAGGAAACCCCTCCGGTCCAGTTTCATATCTACTCCTTGATAACTGATTGCAGTCGTGTATCCCCTATCTAGGGGCCGGGATTTCTATAACTATTACTCCCCGGTTGGCTTCTATCTCACCGGGAATAATATCATCTTCAGTCAGGAATAAATCGGCATTGCCGTGACACGAGTTACAGCTTTCGTTCTGCGGAGTATGCAGCTGAATATTGTGCGGGGTGGCATACTTCCAGGTTGGTTCAGCATCGAAATCGGGAAGGAGGTTGGAGCCGTAATAGTCACAGGTATCGGCGCAGGTTGGCGCGTGCCGCAGTACCACGTATGTATAGGGTCTTTCGGCTGACCTTATCGGATTGAGTCCTATTCTGAAGAGTATCTGTGACGGATCGCTGGTCCGGCATGGTACTCCATGTTCGTCAAGGGCGACATGACAACTGGAGCAGTTCTTGTAGGCTAGAGAATGGCAGACCTGACAATCCAGGTCGGTCAGGTGCTGCTGGTGCTGCGGGTTATCGTCGGCATCGGTCCAGACATCCGCGTGACAGTCTTCACAACTGGCGGCCGCGGTATTGCTATAGCGGTCGTCCGCCATAACCCCGCTTCCGTGGAGTTCCTGCCCGTGGCACCTGGAGCATGTCATCCCTTCCTGTGTCCAGTGGACATCACCCGGAATGCCCTCGTTATTGCCGAGATACTCGTCGCCAACCCGGGCACCATGACAGGCCAGGCAGTTGTACTGCATAGAGGGAGTCTTTTTGAAGACGTGACTGGATACCAGCCCACCGCCCAATTCATCGGGGCGGCTGACGTGGCATTGGCCGCAGGTTGTGTGGCATTGCTGGCAGTGGTTATCAAAGGCCGTGTCCAGGGTTGAGCCTTCGCTCATGTCTCCGCCCCTGGCTTCGAGCTTACTTATGAAGCCGCTGAGCGTAGTGTGCAGACTGGTCTCATTTAGAAAGGCAATGTCGCTGTGGCAGGTATTACAGCCCTCTTCCGAGGGGTCAATCACTATCTCCTGGTGAGCGGTCTCTTTCTCTTCTGCGCTGCTATCACCGCCGTGACAGATAACGCAGCCCACCATTCCATGGCTGCTCTCCAGGAACTTGCTGTCCTTGATGTAGACCTTTTCCCATACCTCCAACGGAGGTAAATCACCGGCTCAGCCTTCACCTGCGGTTTCTTCTGATTTCTCCTCTTCTACCACAGTTGCTGTT